>WRKD01000206.1 GCA_009778255.1 Bacillota bacterium | reverse complement strand
TATGATTATGGCACTATGAGCGGCTCGGTAACCTCTATGGGACATGGTTATTGGTCGCTTATGTCTTATGGCAGCTGGGGTAAAAAAACCGCTGCCGAAGCAATGGGTACTACACCAAGCTACCCCGATGCATATAATCTTTTCAAATATGGGTTTGTAACTCCCGGCACATTAGATAATAGCGAAAATGCTGTTTTAAATGCGCCTCTAGATATTTATCTATTAAGATCAGCTACTAACGTCAATCAATACTTTCTTATTCAACCACGAAAATATGGAACAACCGATAATTATGACCGCGGCGCTTTTTATAGAATCGATAACAGCGCCAATTCAAGCCGCGGCGGCTTACTGATTTTTCATGTGGATGAAAGTGTGCCTCTGGTTAGAATAAACGATAAACCCGGCCATTATCGCGTAGCTATTGAGGAAGCTCATGGCGGAGAACAAAAACTGCAGCAAACCCTCAACAAAGATTATGGAGATTTAAACGATTTATGGGGGCCAAATAAAAAAGAGTTTTCTCCAACCAGCGACCCTTCTACTGGCTTATACAGCGCTTTTACCTATAACATGCTTGCCCCAAGTCAGGATACCCCTTCCGGCTTACAATTATCTGGCATAACTTGGAACAGCAGTTCCGGAAACAGCGCTTTTACGATGAACACAACACTGGCAACAATAAGTGGCAAAATTGCCAGCTATAACCCGGGTGTTCTCACCACTATACAGCTCAAAAAAAATGAGACGGTTGCTTATAGTACATTTATCCAAGCTACCAGTGGTTATGGCCAAATTGAGCAAAGCTTTAGTATTGCCGGTGTTGTCCCCGATACATACGATTTAACTATCATCAAAGCTGCTCATACTAAATTCACCATAAAGAACTTAATCGTAACCAGTCAAAATTTAAACCTAACTTCAGACAAACGCCCTGAAATACAGCTTATGAACTTACGCTGTGGAGATATCAACGGCGATGGCATAATCAATAATGACGACCTGATTATTCTATGGAATACTGCCAATTATAATAAAATCAGCGCACTTGCCACAAATAAAGCTTGTGATTTAAATGGTGACGGTGTGGTCAATAATCTTGATTTAACCATTCTTTGGCAAACATATAATTACAATAGAGGCGAAATCATTATAGACTATTGATTCAGTTATAAGATAACCGGAATAGAGTTGGATTGACATTGATAAATTTCTACGTTACAATTTTACTATGCAAAAAACAACATGTGAACTTTGTCCGCGCAAATGCTACAGATCGGAAAGTAACCCTGGTTTCTGCGGTGCTAAAGAATGGGCGCAAGTGGCATTAAGTCTGTTGCATTTCTGGGAAGAACCGCCTATTAGTGGAACAAAAGGCTCTGGAACAGTGTTTTTTTCCGGCTGTAATTTGCGTTGCGTTTATTGCCAAAATCATCTTATAAGCGTACCAAAAAAAAACAAAAATGCTACAATAAAAACCTTCAGCCAGGAAATAAAGCCTGCAGATTTGTCGCAAATTTTTTTTGATTTAGCCGCCCAAGGCGCGCATAATATTAATTTAGTAACCCCCACCCCGCATATCCATCAAATACGCCAAGCCCTTATAATCGCCAAACAAGCCGGCTTAACTTTACCTGTGATATACAATAGCTCAGCATACGAAAATGTAGCGGCCTTACGCTCCTTAGATGGTTTGATAGATGTTTATTTGCCGGATTTAAAATATATAAATGAAGCTGTGGCAATTAATTATTCACAAGCACCCGGTTATTGGCCAACAGCTAGCAGGGCGGTTTTGGAAATGGCCAGGCAAGTTAATGCAATAACAAATAAGAGCTTTATCCTTGATGAACAGGGATTATTAAAAAAAGGGCTGCTTATTAGGCATTTAATATTACCTGGCTTAAGAAAAGATTCCATGCTGATTTTAGATTGGATAGCTAATAACCTGCCCAAAGATACTCCGGTCAGCTTGCTGGCGCAATATTTTCCCACCCATCAAGCCCATCTTTATCAGCAAATAAACCGAAAAATTACAGCTTTTGAATACAATTCCATTATAGAGCACTTTTTTTCCTGCGGCCTGACTACAGGCTATATGCAAAAAAGAGAGGCGGCGCAACATAATTATGTTCCGGATTTTTCTTCACAATAACATAGGGCGGACTAAGCCCGCCCTATGCTATAATAATAAAAGAAGTAATTAATAAAGATTTTTTGTAGATATCAAATTGAAAAGGCAGGCGAAAAAATATGAAAAAGAAATCTTTCACTATTAAAAGCTGTTTGGCATTAATACTAGCCTTTGCATTACTGCTGGGCATTGGGGGCACAGCTTTTTCCGCCGAATATGGCGGTTTGCAAAATACTAACCCTCCCGATATTGATCCCGCAGCTACCTTTATGCCGGGAGAGGTTTTAGCGCCTGCCAATTCTTTGGAGCATGCTCTTAAAATTGCGGCTGCCTACGATCTGGAGCTTAAATCCTATGCCTATGGCATAGCGGTATTGGCTGCGCCGGATGCTAAAGCAGCGGTGGCGCAAAGCGTATTGGAGCAAAGCATTTCCGCACAAAGTATTTCTGATCATAGCGTGCCGGATCAGCATGAAAACCCCTTGCCGCTCTTGGGTTTAAATAGAATTTATCATACTTATGAGATTGCCCCAAACTACACAAATTCGTCGGATGCTTACCTAAGTTATACCGCCTTCATTGATCCCTATAAATATTTGGAAGAAAGGCATGACGCATTTACTCGCCCTGTTTATGAGACAAGGGGCAACTTACCGCATACTCCGCTTCTTGCGTCACAACAGTGGCATCGCGCCGAAATAGATATAGATCGTGCTTGGCTTTACTCACAAGGGAAAAACACCGTTGTAGCAGTGATCGATACGGGAATAGATATTAACCACCCCGCTTTTACCGGGCGTATTTCTGCTAAATCTTATAATACTGTAACAGATAGAGTTGGGTTAGTACATATACAGGATGATTATGGACATGGCACCCATGTAGCTGGCATTATCGCAGCCTCTCTAGATAAAGTGGCCAATACCAGCGGCGTAGCGCCTGAGGCGGAACTGCTGATAATCAAAGCTAATGACAGCGGCATCGGATGGTTTTTCTCGGAAGATTTATATCGTGCTATCAATTATGCGGCTGCAAACGGTGCGGATATTATTAATATGAGCCTTGGCAGAAATTATAGCAACGGTTACGGCGCCGATGCCATTGAACAGCAAATAATTGCCAATGCTGTTGCTCAAGGCGTAACTGTAGTGTGCGCGGCCGGCAATGACTCTAACGACCATGCGGGGTTCCCGGCGGCGTATCCCGAATGTATTGCCGTTTCCGCTACCACACAGGGGTATCTGTTCGAGAGCTCTTATTCCAATTACGGTTTGGAAATCGACCTTGCCGCACCCGGAACGGATATATATTCCACATTAATGGGCGGAGGTTATGGTAATATGAGCGGTACTTCTATGGCTTCGCCTTGTGTGGCAGGCGTAGCCGCATTAATCCGCTCGCTGCATCCATCTTATACACCACAACAAGTTCGCATGGCCCTGTGTCAGACAGCACGGGACGCAGGTGATGTTGGCTATGATGAATATTTTGGTTATGGTATTGTGAATGCCCTAGCTGCATCTATGGGGCAGGAGGCGCTCTATAGCATTACCTACGATTTCAATGATGGCGTACGACAACCGGTAGTTGTAAGAGTAATACCTAGCTATACCCTTATTGAGCCTTATACTCCGCAAAGAGCCGGCTATGCCTTTGAGGGCTGGTTTTTAAGCAGCGGCTATAGCGAGTATAATTTTTCCTTAGCACCGCCCAATAACCTTAGGCTGGTGGCTCACTGGAGTGAAGCAAAAGCCGGTATGTATATTATTGAATTTCCCGATATTAATTTTCGCCGGGCTGTGCTGCGCTTACTAAATAGTCAAGATGGGGGCCGCCGTACAGAAAGCAGCTATGTTGTAAATGACTTAAGTAAACTGGCATCTATAGATTATCTGAGTATGGGGAGCATGGTTATTCATGATATGACCGGCTTAAAATACTTCAGCGGCTTGCTTTTTTTGGGGTGTCCCTCAAACTATCTGAGCGAATTGGATGTATCGGGACTTAAAAAACTGGAATCTTTATATTGTTTCAATAATCAATTGACAAAGCTAGATTTGTCTAAAAACAGCTCGCTTACTAATTTGATTTGTTACAATAATAACCTGAGAACTTTGGATACAACAAATTGCCCTCTGCTTTGGGAATTGTATTGTAATAGCAATCAATTGGAAACTTTAAAAGTATCTGGCAGTTTAGCTTTGGAGATTCTTGTCTGTTTTGATAACAATCTGAATACGCTGGATTTGTCGAAAAACATGGCGCTGATGGACTTAGAATGCAGCAATAACCCGCTGGGCACAATTAATGTATCTAATAATAGAGCACTTTCATATTTTATGTGCTATAATACCCAGCTTAATGCTTTAGATGTCTCTAATAATCCCCAGCTTACAGTTTTGTGGTGCGACAACAATAATATAACCTCTTTAGATTGCAAAAATAATACTGCTCTGGAGTCGATAGTTTGTTCATATAACCAGTTAGAAACGCTGAATATATCAAATAATCCCCAGCTCATGAACTTATATTGCCTGCAAAATCAACTTTCTACACTGGATGTATCGCAAAACACCTCCCTGATAGCTTTAGAATGTGCAGATAATCGGCTTACCGCAATAAATGTATCTAATAATCCCGAACTGGTAGTCTTTTCTTGTGGAGGAAATAGATTGACTTCTATTGATGTATCGAAAAATAAAGCGTTGAGCAGCTTGTGGTGCCGCGACAACCCCTTGGATACGCTGGATATTTCACAAAACCCTTTGCTGACACTTTTAAGTTGCTATAACTGCCGGTTAAACGAGCTGGATACAATTAACAACCCTCTGTTAGAGCTATTCTGGTGTTCCGATAACTTACTGACCAGATTAAGTGTAATGAACCAAAAACAATTAAGTCAACTTGATTGCTCCGGCAATTATATAAGCTCTCTTGAAAAAGTAAACGGCTGGCAAGAAAGCCCTTTGCTATTTTTAGACAGTTCCTTTATATTCTATCCTCAGCTTAGCGGCGAACCTCCCAGTGGTAAAGATATTACTTCTTCTTTTATTGACCCCGGTTTTCTGGCGGCTATTCGAGAGATACTCGATAAACCTCTCGGTGCTATTTTGGATTATGATGTAGCGTGGATACGGGTATTAAATGTAGATGCTTGGAGTATTCCCTATACTATCACCAGTTTAGCGGGTATAGAACATTTTAAATCACTGGTTCAACTTAATTGCTCATATCAGGAACTTAAAGAATTGAATCTTAAGCAAAACGGCATCTTGGTTGAATTAGATTGCACCAATAATCAACTTAGTACACTTGATTTGTCACATAATACCGTTTTAGCGAGATTATTCTGTGGCGATAATCAACTGAAAACACTCGCTTTAGTACAGAATAAAGCTTTGGTTGTATTAAGTTGTTATAACAACCTCCTCACAACCCTGAATGTAACAGCCAATTCCTTTTTACAGTATTTGAATTGTAGCGACAATCCCTTAGAAACACTGGATGTATCTCAAAACAAAGAGCTTTATATTCTGTCTTGTGTTAACTGTAGTCTAAGTGTATTAGATGTATCTTCTAATACTGCACTTGAAAGTTTGTATTGCAACGATAATCAATTGAATTCGCTGAATGTATCGCAAAATAGCGCATTAATGTGGTTGTCTTGTTGGAACAACCAATTATCCTCTCTGGATATCTTAGAAAACACCGCTTTGAAAGAATTAGATTGTAGCAATAATCAACTTCGCGAGCTAGATGTATCGAAAAACACAGGCTTTTATATGCTAAAATGCGCCGACAATCAACTGGCGCTGTTAGATATATCGAAAAATACCGGACTTATTTCTTTGGATTGCAGTAATAATAGTCTTACTGTATTAGATGTATCTAAAAACATCAAGATACAGTTCCTAGTCTGTTCATGGAATCAATTGACTGAATTGAATGTAACAGCTAATCCAGTTTTAGATTTTTTAAACTGCAGTTTCAATAGACTTACTTCACTTAATGTAGTAAATAATTCACAATTACATTATTTGATATGTGCTGTTAACCAGCTTTCTGAACTAGATATAACTGGAAATTCGATTTTATATTTTTTGGATTGCGATAATAACCGGCTGTCTACTCTGAATTTAAATAATAACCCACTTTTGAATTATTTGAATTGCAGCAATAACCGGCTGACTACTCTGAATTTAACTAATAACCCGCTTTTGGATTATTTGGATTGTGGCAATAACCGGCTGTCTACTCTGAATTTAACTAATAACCCGCTTTTGGATTATTTGAATTGTTACAATAACCGGCTTTCTTCAATGGATGTTTCAAATAATACTGCGCTATTGTATTTACATTGTGGAAATAATCAGCTGACCATATTGGACATAGAATCGAATCCATATTTAACAAGCTTGGATTGCAATAACAATAAACTCTTAAGTTTGAATTTTATGAAAAACCCTGCTCTTACCCGTGTGGATTGTGGCAATAATCTGCTATCTTCACTGAATGTATATGGGAATCCTTCTCTTGAGTATTTATTTTGCGGCAAGAATCAAATAACAATGCTAGATGTGTCAAAGAATAGTGCTTTAATGGAGTTGTTTTGTTGGGAGAACCACCTAAGCGCACTGGAATTAATGGCTAATCCTTTATTGTTTTCTTTGGATTGCAGTGAAAATCTACTCAGCGAACTGAATATTTCTAATAATCAAGCGCTTAAATATTTATACTGCAGCAATAATCTAATTACAAATCTGGATCTCTCAAATAATCCTAAACTTACCTATCTTTCCTGTGCTCATAATCAACTAACAAAATTAGAACTTTCAATAAATACTGCCTTAGAAAGCATTTTTTGCTACAATAATAATCTGACTTCTTTAGATATCTCGCAAAATACCACTCTATTGCAACTCGATTGTACTTATAACCGCATAAAATCTCCCGCCGATGTTTATGGCTGGCAAAAACTAGGTCTGGTTATGGGGGATACTTTTGCGTTTTACCCTCAAAAATCCGGCGCTAGTATTGAAGGTGTGATCAAAAGCTATGACCCTGCAAAAACTGCTACCATACAACTTATAGAGAATGGAAAACCTGCTTATACTATATACACAGATTATCAAAAAGGCATTGGGCAAGTAGAGCAACGCTTTATCTTTAAAGATGTTGCCTCCGGCACATATGATCTGCTCATCACCAAAGACGCTCATACCAATTTTACAGTTAAGAATATAATCGTAAAAGAAACTAACCTTGATCTAACTTTAGACCACCGCCCCGAGGTACAACTGATGACCTTGCGTTGCGGAGATATTAACGGCGATGGTATAATCAATATGAGTGACTTGATGATACTATGGAGCCTAGCCAACTATAACAAAAAAACCGACGAATCAATTAATAAGCTTTGCGATTTAAACGGCGACGGGCTTATCAATAATCTCGATTTGACTATACTATGGCTGCCCTATAATTATAACCGTGGCGAAATAGAAATTGAGTATCTTAACTGAACTAGAAAAATAGATGCTTAGTACTAAGAATACTGCAAATATCGTAATGCAGGTAAAGTAGTTATTTTTCTAAAACACAATCCACTTATAACTATCTCTTAAATGATAAATTCGCTAACCGTGCAAATAATGAAAATCATGCAAAAACATTGGTTTGTGTATGATTTTCATTATTTGCTTTTACTTTTTCTAAGTTGTATAATAGAATTATCGGAGATAGATGCCCAGAAAATGGTTAAAATTTGGCTTAGTCCAGAAAGGAGAGAGTTATATGTTCTATAATAAATTACTTATGCACAATGAAACCTTTACTTCAAAAAGGTGCAGAAAAACACTTGTCGGTCTTATTGTTATTATTCTATTTGTAATGCTAATTTTCTCCACCGGAATTATTAATGCCGCTGCTTCTGCAATAGAAACAGAACAAGAAATCCATAACGGTTTGAGCGAAATTGCTAAGCGCCTAGATTACCACACCTCTAAACCTTTCGATCTATATTCACTTTTACCCTCAGATCAAGCTGGCTTGGATAGTCAGTATTATGACGGGTTTAAAAGTCAAACCGAATCATTACACTTCATGGATGAAGCTTATGGTACGCATATTTGGCGATTAACATTCGACCCCTGGGGCAACTATGAGAACCGCAGTGACGGCTACGCAAATATGTGGAGCGCAGATGGCTCTATGATCACCTTTTACTCCGATCGCTTATGGCAAAACGATCTAGGCGGTGCTGTAGCCGCTACTTTTGCAAGCACCACTAAATCAAGCTGGCAAAGCCGTTTTATAATGTCTGCAGATGGAGGCGCTATAACAAAGCTTCCTTATCCCGCGTCGATAGGCAGCAGCTTAGGGGCTTATTCTTCAGGGGTCAATCAACCGGTAACATGGGATACAATTAATCCAAAACAATTCTATCAGATATATATCAGTGACATAGGCGGAGTAAGAAAATACGCACTTTATAGAGTAAATGTACAAAACCCCGCCAGCCCAATATATACCAAGCTGGTCGATGATTTGAACGTTTATGCTCCTACCAGGCTGAACAGCAATACAAACTATCAGAGAATCAATAAATTAATGTCTGGCTTTACCGCAGATGGCAGGCTGTTTATTTATGATGGCGAATCCTGGAGCACTGATTTCCAAAACCCGGAGAACTGTCTGATGCTTTTTTCTCTGCAGGGCGTTCTTCAAGCGGAAAAGGAGAACGACATTGCTGTTACAGCTATCCCTGCTTATATACCAGGCGTTTCATACCCTTCATCCGGTCCAGCGCAAAACCCGGTCCGGATAAAAATGGTTTATGTACTACCCGGAACTAATGATGTAGTATTCGGCTACGGTATGACTAATCTCGATCTCAATGATGTAGTTTTTTGGGCTAAAGATGGCATCTTTGACGCTGCTCATGTGAACTTTATCACCAATTATGCAGCGCGAAATGCCACACCTCAATATGTAAAACAAGGGGAAGATGTGCTCGCCATGTATTTTTCGCCGGGCTTGCCCAGTGAATTTCCCAATTGGGATCATTATCAAAACAACGGGCTGCAATTGTTTTCGTTTCTTAACAATAGTTTAATAAAATCTATTATCCCCAGCCAGAATTATTTAGCAGGCCATTGCGGTATGTTTGGAGCAAATAACAGCGATATTATTGTTGCCGCTGTATCCGACCCTATTAATTGCGATACAAATGCCCGTGTTTCCCTTCCCACAACTTCCACTATTTATCAAGGAACTGTCCATGGCAATGGTATAGCTGTGCCTATTGTTAATACCTATTCATTTATAAATCGCTTTAATGTATCTCAATATGATAGCAGTTACGGCGGCAGAGTGGATCCTAATAATACTTACCCGCAACTTAGCCCCGACGGAACTAAGGTTCTTTTCCAATCTGGAATGTTAGGCAAATACGATCTGAATGACCCCGGCAAAAACCGCTTTACACATGGCACTGCCGCTCAGAACGATCTATGGAGCGCCGCTGCCAGCCAAGATCTCTATGTGGCAGTAGTCAGGCCGCCCGAGGCACCAGTTAATCTGCGCTATATTGGCAACAACCTTATTTGGGATGCTCCCACGCACTCGGCGGAAGCTAAAGGCTGGATAGTTTACGCTTCTTTAGATGAAGGCGCTACCTGGAAGAAAATTCACAACGGGGTGATACCCAAAAATCATTGCTCATGGCCTTTCACAGAGGTTAATGTCCTAGTTGGTGTGATTATGGAAGAAAACTGCGGCTTGCAAAGCGACAGGCTTTCTAATGTTATAAAAATTTCGCCGAATGGTAATTATAGCCAGACCGATATGATAGTAAGCGCCTTTAAAAATGATGCGCCCCAACCAATAGGCGAGCCAGAGATAATAAGAGTAGTAAACAACGTTACTTATGATTTCCCTAATTATTATAACCTTGATATCAAGCTACCCGTCTGTTTTGTAGAGATAGATTGGTCACATTACTCTCCGCTAGATGAAAGTGATATTTGGTATTACAATATATATTATAGCAACGAAGGACCGATAAAAGCGGGTATAGATACCACTACTGCCCGGCTGATAGCTTCTATTCCAGCAACTGAAGAAAAGCACTATATCGACTGGGGCGCCAATAATCAAGTATCCAACAACTTTCATTTCTATTTCATCACCGCAGTTGATCATCAAGGCAATGAATCATCTGTAGGCAGCAGAACTCCTTTGGCCCCTACCGAACTCAGGCAGATTGGGGCGACCATGACCAGTATCACTATCTCTTGGCTGCCCTCCGATACAACTGGTGGATTTTTGGCGCCGGATTTTTATGATATATATATTGACGGGGTCAAAAAAATTACCTTATCCGGTATGCTTTCGACCTGTACTGTGAATGATCTTAACACTTTTACCTCTTATGATGTGTCTATTGTAGCCAGGAGAGGAAACATTTATTGCTCACCAGTATCCGCTACTCTGACGGCTTTAACCTTGGCTAACCCGGAGCTTAGCGCGCCTATAAATCTTTATCGCATGAGCAGCTCTCTAGATTCTATCTCCCTAGGCTGGACTGCTTCTTCAACTGCGGAAGGCAGGCCGGCACCTGAAAAATATGAAATTTACCGTGCTGATAATATCTGTATAGGCAGAGTAGATGCAACTGTAACATCCTATACTGTTGATAACTTATTATCCTACACTGAATATAGTTTTTACATAAAAGCTGTAAATGAAACCCTGGGGATAGTCTCAGACGTTTCCAATATCCTAACAACCAAAACTCTCAGAGGTCCGGGAGACCACATAAACGACCCATTACCCCCAGCCGGCCGCCCAGTACGGCAAGGGCTTACGGAAATATTTACCAGAATTTACAGAGAAAATATCAAGCCTGTACCAATCCTAGCAGGCGACTTTTCCGGCAAACCTCTTACAGAATACACAAATCCCAATATAAATATTAACCTAGGTCTAAAAATGCAAACGGAAGCATTACACTTTATGGACGATCAGTATGGTACACAGATTTGGCGGCTTTCTGGTAATGGCCGAGATGGCGATACTTTTGCTCATAACACCTTGAGTTTTTCTCCTTTCAACGAAGACGGTTCTATCATCGGCTTTATCTCTAGCGAACGCTTACCTTTTGGTGGTTTGTGGTCTGCTACTCAGTATCCAAAATACATGGACACCCCATCTCAGTGGGCAGATACCCTGTCTGTTTATACTATAGGTGCAGATGGAAGTAATATGAATCGTTTGCCCTGGCAGTCGCCGGAATACTGCCGGGCTAACAGCACCCGCGCTATGTGCGCTGTTTGGGATAGAAAAAACCCGCATCTTCAATATTTTGCCATGCAAACCGGACTTTATTCTTATGATATAAGAACGGCTATATACACAAAAGTTGTAGCTTATAACCCGGAAAACGAGATGAAAAACATTTACTGCCCGCCTTCAGCCAGTGGTAAGATCATCGTTATCGATGATATCGGTGATAATTACCCGGTTTGTAGAGTGCATATCGTCGATCCATACGCTAAAACTGTTGTGGAAGCGCCTTTAGCGCTTCATCTTAATTTCCCGCCACATCACGATCAATCTAAAGAATATAGCATTCATGGTATTGGTTTTCTGGGTGGCACAGACGATATAGTTTGGCATTATGGGTCTTTTGCGAACGTTGGCGAGACTATTTGGTATAAAATGGCGGCTGGCTATTGGGATACAGCGCATGTTACTTTGTGGAATGACGGTTTGGATAGCACCAAACCGTATCCCGGCCATTCTACTTATAATCTTTCTGAAATTTGGAGAAGTGATTTCATGTACAGCCTGCTCTATGACTACGGTGGTGGCAGTTTTGGCGGAGTAGGCTTGAATATATATGATATGTCGAAAACCGGCTATGAGGGCTTTATTAAGAAAATATCTACGGTACCCGGAGGGCATACTGCTTATAATAGCTATGACCCAGATACCATAATCGCCAGCTGCCGTGATAACTACTGGGGAGGCTTGCTGGGGCAAGGTATCATTATGAAGGGGAACCTATCAGGACCGGCCAATAACGCAAAACCCTTTGTCAACACCTATGGAGGAAACCAAGATCAGGCTTATGTAGCCAATAACCGCCCAGATTTAAGCCCAGACGGCACAAAAATCACATATCATTCCAGTATGCTGGGTTACGATAGCAACAATACCACCGATCTATATGTTGCGGTGGTTCACCCACCCATGTCGCCGGTAGATATTAAATGCGATAGCGCTGGTATATTATCATGGAAGGCGCCCAAATATGCACGTGAAGCCAAAGGTTTCTATATATATTATTCTGCAAATAATGGTGATAGTTGGAGCAAAGCAGGCAGCATGATCGAAATAGACCCATTGCTCGAACCGGCCGCTAAAGCAGGCTCATCCTATAATTTTGATCTTAAAGGGCTTGACCTGCAAATTGGAGCTTCATATTGCTTCGGTATAATTATGCAAGAAATGTGCGGGCTTGCCGGCGATAGTTTTGATGAGGTTGCTTATGTAGTATTTAACGGAAGTACCTATATTACCTCCGCCGGCTCTGCCGGCATAAAAGATTTAAAAACTACTCCCCCCGCTGCAGTTGGCGTGCCTGCGATAACCGCTTACTATAAAGGCAATATGTATTTTGGCGAAGGCGGGGCAGGCAGGGAAGGAACTTATAATTACCCTGTTTGTTATAATGTGATCGATTGGAGTTTCTATGAAGCAGATTTGGATGATGTTTGGTACTATAATATCTATTATAGCGTCTCCGGCATACCACTACCCATTCCGGAGCGCAGAATAGCTTCTGTTCCCGCTACAGATCCTCCCACTTATATAGATTGGCAGTGTTTAAACAGCGTGGAAGAAACAGATCATTTTTATTTCGTAACCGCTGTTGATCATCATTTCAATGAATCGTCCGCAGTGCCTATAACCGACCCGCCGGCGCCGCCCACTAATCTGCGAATACTGGAGCCCAGTCTTTCTACCAGCATAAACGTGGCTTGGGATGCCTCTTCTGTATCCGAAGGATTCCCTCCGCCCATGAATTACCGGGTGTATGTTAACGGGTCATTAACATTAACTGTAGACGCTTCCACTACCCAAGCTGTTATCGGTGATCTCGATCCGGAAACGACCTATAGCGTCAGTGTATCGGCGTATCTTTGGGGTTTGGAATCTGCTCCTTGCCCAGCCATCGCTGTCACTACCGGCGCAGATCAGCGTTTGCATATTATGGTACCGAAAAAAAACGAACCTGTAGCTTTAGATGGACATTTGTCTTCAAGAGAATGGGTATTCACCAAGGCGGAAAAGGTGTATTGGGGTTCTTCCGATAACAAAATAGAATTCGGTTTGCTATGGGATAACGATTATCTATATATAGGCGCCAAGGTGGAAGATAATGACTGCCCCACAGATAACCCAAATTGGCCTACCTATCAGAACGATAGCCTTTCTATATATTTAAATGGCGACGGCAAACGTGCAGGCGCATACACTTCCTTTGATTATGAAATAGAAATAACTTCCGATAGCCGTGTTGGCGCCATGTGGAATGCTTCCGGCGCGCAAGGTATAGCCCTGAGAACCAGTTATGGTTTCAATGTTGAACTTAAGTTGCCCTGGTCTAAACTTGGTATTTATAATCCGCAGGAAGAAATAACTGCCTTTGGCTTTGATCTTCAAAATAATGATCGCAAAGGCGCAGCACAACGCGACGCGATAATCGCTTGGTGTGGTGATGAGAACTGCTATAAAAACACTTCGAAATTCGGACTCGCAACATTAACCGGCAATACACAGTTAAAAGGGGTAAAAGTTTCCGGAATTATCAAATCATATAACCCCGCTAAACCAGCGCAAATACAGCTTATACAAGACGGCCGCTCCCTCTACACCATTTATACCGCCACAATTCATGATATCTATGGCCAAGCTGAACAAAAATTCCTCTTCCCCAACGTAGCTCCCGGCACATATGATCTGGTCATAACCAAGGAGGCTCATACCAAATTTACCGTGAAGAACATAGAAGTGGGCGAAGCCGGCCTAGACCTGACCCAAGACCCTCGTCCCGCAGTACAGCTGATGACCCTGCGCTGCGGCGATCTCAATGGCGACGGTATGATCAATAACAGCGATTTGATGATACTATGGAATATAGCCAACTATAACAAAAGCGCCGCTGAGGCGCTAAACAGTCTAGGCGATCTCAATGGCGACGGTATGATCAATAATCTCGATCTGACCATACTGTGGCTGCCCTATAATTATAACCGGGGGGAGATCATCGTCAATTGACAATTGATGTTAATCTATCAAGTTTTCGTAATTTCGCCGACTATATAAAACTCGCATAATAACAATTATTTCATCTTTAGTAGTATAAAATATATTGAAATTATCCACGACAAGCATACGAAAACCGCGTTCCCTCAAAAGAGCTTCATTGAGTAAAGGACATGAAAAAGGAAACTGGCAAATACGCTCAACTGCTGCTTGTATTACGTCAATTGTTTTGACAGCAGCTTGGGGCGCAGATAGACCCACTGAAATATATGCGAATATTTCATCTATATCTTGCTCAGCCAAGGGTGTAAATTTATAGCCATATGGTTTAGCAACCATATTTTTCCCTCAAATGATTAAAGACCTCTTTACCATCAATTAATGTGGCACCGCTTACTAGTTGGGCTTCGGCTTCGCTAAGTTTTTTATAAACTTCCAGCAATGTTTGTTGCTTTTCATAAGCTGCTATACTCATAATAACTAAATCCCCAAAACCATTTTTAGTAATAAAAACTGGATCTTGTTGGCTATGACACAATTCGGATATTTCATTAGTATTCCGTAATGCTGTTATTGGCCTAATAATTGGCATAGATCGCACCACCTTTCTTATGTACATTATTATAGCATTATTCTGTACGTTACGCAAGGTAAAATATTTAAAGGAGACTCTAGTATGTTAAAAAAACCATCAAACAATTAGCCCTATATTCCAAATAATTCACTGATATCCGCATCTAAAAGCACTCGTTTAGTTTTTTTACCGGAGTTTTTCAACATGCTATCCATTTTTTCGGCAATGGTTCTTTTAAGCAGCGCTTCTATCTCGATATTTCTAAGCTTAAAAAAGAGGGTGGGGTCTTCGTCGAAGCGGGCGCCGATACCATAGAGGGTGGCGGCCACATGTTTACACATATAGGCCCAATCTGGGCAATCGCAGGAAAACTTGATTTCTCTGGGCGAAGGAAATAGACCTTCGCCTCTTTGGGTAAAAAGCGTGGTAAGTTCCTCTGGGAACTTACCTTGAAGCAACTGATCTATATTGGCTATACTGCGTCCACAGAGGGTAGTGATTCTTTCCCAGGAGGACCTTGAAAGCGCGTCAATTGTTATTTTGATATTGTAGGGTTTGCTTCTTGACCCAGCTACCACAGCTGTTACATAGCCAGTTTCTATTTGTAGATCTAATACATAACCATTTTTTACATAGGCGCTGCCCCGGCCTATACGGTTTGCAAAATCGGCATAGGATTGCAGGTTCTTGTTCCAGGCATTGCCCCACCATGTTTTGGCTATCTTTGTGCCATTGATTATCACTGGGTTGATATCAGGCTTTTTTTTCCTTAGTTTTGCTAAGGCAACTTGCGCGTTGGCGCGTTTTTGCGCCACTGGTACATAATCATTATAGCCCCACATTGCTTATACCTCCAACTTAAACAGCTTCATCAGTTCGTCATTATTCATTTCGGTGATCCAGCTCTCGCCGGAGGCAGCAATAATATCGCCGGAGAGCATTTGTTTTTCCTCTATCATCAGATCAATTTTTTCTTCAATAGTGCCGCTGGTGATAAATTTATGTACCATTACGTTCTTTGTCTGCCCTATTCTAAAGGCACGATCGGTAGCCTGATTTTCTACAGCCGGATTCCACCAGCGGTCGAAATGTATCACATGGTTGGCAGCGGTGAGGTTTAAGCCCACGCCGCCGGCTTTTAAAGAGAGCACCATAAAGGGCGAGTATTCTGCGCCATTGAATTTTTCTACCATTTGTGCGCGTTTTTTTACCGGCGTACCGCCATGCAAGGTAAGCCCCTCTCGCCCAAATAAGGTGGCTAGATAATCAGCCAAGGGCTGGGTTATTTCCTTGAATTGGGTAAAGACAAGTACCCGTTCACGTTTTTCATAGATGGTTTCGCAGATTTCCTCTAATTTGGCAAATTTGCCGCTGCTGCCTTTTTTGTAATCATCTTGCCCTAAATACTGATCGGGATGATTGCATATTTGCTTGAATTTAATTATAGCCGCCAGTACCACGCCTTTGCGTTCTATGCCTTCGCTGCTTTGCAGCTTTTGCTCCAATTCTTTGATCAAACCTTGGTACAGCAAAGCCTGTTTATTGGTGAGGGCGGTGTAGGCTTTGATTTCTATCTTATCCGGCAGATCGCTGATGATGGTTTTGTCGGTTTTAAGCCTTCTTAGTATAAAAGGATTCACCACTTTCCGTAAATTCGCATAGGAACCATTTTCTTTTATGCCCTTAGCATATGTAGAAAACTCTTTAACCGTGCCTAAAAGGCCGCTATTTAAAAAATCGAAAAGCGACCATAAATCACTTAGTTTATTCTCAATGGGGGTGCCGGTCATGGCTACTTTGAAGGCGGCATGGAGTTGTTGTATAGCTTTTGCCTGACCGGTACCAGGGTTTTTGATAGCCTGGGCTTCGTCTAAAATGATCATATCCCACTGGCGGCTTTGCAAATGCTCCAAACGTACGGCCATGCCATATGTGGTAATAAAAAGATCCGCTGCGTCAATATGCAGGTCTGTATTTTTGCCATGAAGCACTTCATAGGTGAGTTTAGGCGCAAATCGGGCCAGTTCTTTTTGCCAATTGCCAAGCAAAGAAGCTGGTATTATCAAAAGGGTTTTGTTACCGCCATTTTGCCGTAAAAACTCCAACAAAGCTATGATCTGTATAGTTTTGCCCAAGCCCATGTCATCTGCCAGCAAAGCGCCAAACCCTAGGCTTTTCATATAGGTCAGCCACCTAAACCCAGTTTGTTGATAATGACGCAGCTGGGCTGTAAAATCCTGGCCTAGCTCTACGCTTTCCAGGAGTGTGGGGTCGCAAAGCTTATTTTTTAGGTTTTTGAGCCACTCACCATTTGTTACCTCCAATAAATCAGCCATATCTTGGCTAACACTATCAAAAATACCCAGTTCCAGGCGCAGGGCATCGGCTAAGGTCAAATTATCTAAAGCAGCAGCTTTATTGTATGCGTCTAGAACAGATTGTAATTTTTCATGGTCAACTTCAATCCATTTACCTTTAAGGAAGGATAAGCCGGCGGTTTGCGACAGTAAACGCTCAATTTCTTCCGCAGATATCTCCTCTCCATCCAGGAGCAAGCTGGGTTGGCAATTAATTAAGGCTTCCAAGCCAATTTGAGAAGGCTTTTGGTCGCCTAAATTAAGAGATACCTTTACACCGGAGCTTTTTTTCTTCCACCAGTCAGGCATTCGGCACATAATGCCGCATTCTTCATACAGGGGGATTTCTTTGAGGAAAGTATAAGCCTCTTGGGTATTAAATTTCAAAGGTGAGAACAGTTCGCCGCTTTCCACCAATTCGGAAATGAATTCGCTGGTATCGGCGGCTTTGCTTACAGTAGACAGTAATTGCAAAAGCATGTCTTGCCGCTCTTTATATTCAAGCAGCGCGTTTTTTAGCGGTACATGAGCCGCTTTATTTTCGTTTTCTGTTTTAGTGGAATAAGTGGCTAAAAAAGCGAAGGGATAGTCGGTAGATTTATTCTCCACCAGATGAAAGAAAACCCGTCCGGCTACATTCAGTTTTGCATTATGGGTGGTCAAAAAGGAGGCTACCGTACCTTCCCAAAGGGAGATTTCCTGTTCAAAAGAGTTGGATAATTCTATCCAAAGGTTTTTTAACCAACTGATACTGACAAATTCTACGCCTACAGCAAAAGGGACACTATGGAGCATTTCTAAAAATATAGTAGTGTCTGGCATGGTTGAAGTTTTAGAGATTTCTATATCTGGGTTATGGGAAAGATTGCGAACAAAGCTTTGGCAAAGCCCGTGCAAATAGGTGAGTGAAACAGACATTTGTGGATGTTGAACTTCAAAGCCAAAATATAAGAGGGTTTTATAGGGTGCTTCTTTAAAATCTGCTAACAATGCTTCATTAATGTATGACTTTTGGGTTGTTTCAGCCATATCCAGGGTCAAACCTTGAGGGTTAAAGATGACAATTATGTCCTTATTTTTCATAGTTCCCTCCATAAGTAAGGTATTAGCGAAATAATAGAATTCTTGCTTATAATAGCCTTTAAGAGGATATTGTCAATATAAATATCTAGTCGGCCTAGACCTGATATAGGGTATGGTCAATAAGTTTTTTAAATAGGAAGAGACTGTTTCCTGTATTTTCTAACATCTCGATATTAATCATATTATTTTGATTTATATTGACATATAAATCTATTTTATGGTTCAATTTTCATTTCTATGTTGTCTCTGCCAAGAAAGGCAAATGCCACTTGATAGATTTTTTTACCACAACCTGCATATTTGTTATGATAGCCCCTATCTTTTATCTGTTTAATGCCTTCCTCTAAAGCTTGCGCAAAGAGCTTTTGCTTTGTCTACTCAGAGGTATTTGGCTCGCAATCTTTGTATTTGAATTCCATAATATAAACCTTGTCTTCAAGCTCCAGCACCGCGTCTATTCTACCTTTAGCCATTGATACTTCTGCCTCGGTATTAAAGCCGAGTACACTCATGACCGCGTAAAAAATAGAATGATAATACGCTTCCCGATCAATATATAGCTGGTAAGGTATTGACGCAAATAATCCTTTTAAAATATTCAGCATATTCTGCAGATCGCCGGTTTTAAGAGATTCTTTTATACTCCAATATGAAGTTTCCGCAAATGCTTCCCCTTTTTCCGTAAATCCGCTATGATGTTCATATAAAGCGCTTCCCTAACCTCAAGATTGGGTATTTTTAGAAGATAGCTTTCTTTGACTCCTTCAAAGCGTGTTTCTTTCACTGTTAGGTAGCCGGTTTGGAAAAGTAGCGGTTCTATCTCCATTTTACTAATGTCAAAAGTATCAAGCACTCTTTCCCGTATTTCTTAATTATTAAGGGCACCTCTAGAAACCAGAATAAACACTAACAAAATGATCAAAATGAGACTAATTACCTAAATATCCCCGTCATTGCGGAC
>WRKD01000205.1 GCA_009778255.1 Bacillota bacterium | reverse complement strand
GCGCTAAAACTTTCTTCCCCATTATCAATAATGGCACATTTTCGCGGTCATGGTCGGTACCGGGCTGGGTAGGGTCATTACCATGATCGGCGGTGATCAGCAAAAGATCGTCATCCAGCAGCTTTTCTAATATACCCGGCAGTTTTTCATCAAAAGCTTTCAGAGCCTTGCCATAACCTTCTGTATCATTACGATGACCATATAGCATATCAAAATCTACATAATTGGCGAAGATCAACCCTTGTTCTGTCTGATCAAGAGCCAGCAACAGAGCCTGCCCGCTCTCCTCATTATTATGTGCAATCAGGCTTTGGCTAATATCTTGTCCGGCAAAAATATCTACTATTTTGCCTACTGAAACCACAGGTAACTGTTGACGGCGCACTAAAGCTAAAAGACCTCCCGGCGGCGGGGCCAGGGAAAAATCACGGCGATTGCCAGTACGATAAAAACTGCCGGGCTGCCCCAAAAAGGGACGCGCAATTACCCGGCCCACTCCATGCTCGCCAACCAGCATAGCGCGGGCTTTACGGCAGATTTCGTATAATTCTTCCGGCGGGACTATTTCTTCATGGGCGGCAATTTGAAAAACGCTGTCTGCCGAGGTATAAATGATTAAAGCCCCGCTACGCAAATGTTCTTCGCCCAACTCTGCGATAATGGCAGTACCGCTGGCTGCTTTATTGCCCAAAACTGCGCGCCCGCTTGCTGCGGTAAACGCCTCTATAATGGAGGGGGGAAAGCCATGCGCATAGGTGGGCAGAGGTTTATCTAAAACCAAGCCGGCCAATTCCCAATGACCGCTGGTTGTATCTTTACCGCAGGAATGAGGGGCCATGCGCCCCCAGGCAGCTGCCGGTTTATTCACCGGCAATATACCGCATAGCGGTAAAATATTGCCCAAACCCAAGCGCTGTAAATTAGGTAAAGATAAGCTGTTGGCCTCCACCACATGTGCCAGGGTATTGGCTTTGGGGTTATCCGCGCGTAATAAATCGGCTGCCGCACCCGCGCCCACGCTATCTAAAACAATCATCACGGCTCTTCTCATATTTTTCTCCTTTTTTTGCCGTATGTTCTAGGGTAAAGGATGCGGAGGAAGTGGTTTAGCCCGGGGATGATATTGCTCGAACACCCTTTGCAAATGCGTATCTGCCACATGGGTATATATCTGGGTGGTACCAATATCGCTGTGCCCCAAAAATTCCTGCACCATGCGTAAATCGGCGCCGTTTGCCAATAAATGCGTAGCTACGCTATGGCGCATGGTATGAGGGGTGATATCTGTATTGATGCGGTTGCCATAAGCCTTAATTATTTTCCAAAAACCCTGCCGCGTTATAGGGCAGCCATGATGATTTAAAAAAAGCTCCTCAAATCTTTGCTCCTTTATCAGCAGCGGGCGCGCCATAGTTAAGTACTGTTTTACAGCCTGTAAGGCCGTTTTACCCACGGGTATGATGCGTTCTTTGCCACCCTTGCCTAAACAACGCAAAAAACCCAGATCACTTTGTATATCATATAAAGTAAGTGAAAGCAATTCCGAAACTCGTAAACCACAGGCATAAATAAGTTCCAGCATAGCTTTGTCACGTATGCCCAGCGTTTTAGAGGTATCCGGTTGCTTAAGCAATTCCTCGACTTTCGCTAAAGAAAGCACTTGCGGCAAATAAGCTGCTGTTTTAGGGCGTTCAATATGTAAAGCCGGATTATTATCTATACGTTTCTCCAAACATAAAAAACGGCAAAAACCCTTGATAGAGGTAATATGCCGGGCTCTGGTAGCGCTGCTGATATTATTATCATACAAGTGCTGTAAATAACTTTTAATATGATCACGCTTAATATTTTTTACCTGATCAATACCCATACTTTTAAGATGACCGGCAAACTGGCGCAAATCGTTACGGTAAGAACTGATGCTATTATCGGCCAGCCCCCGTTCCACCATAAGATAATTGAGAAAGCTTTCTGCCTCCCAATAAAGCGGGCTTTTTCGCTCTTTACTTTCATTTTCTGCCATCATAAAGAATATTTCTACACCATATTAAAATGTTCCTGCCAAACAGAAGTTAAAGTATTAAGGGTGGCTCTGAAAATTCAGCCATATTTACAGCAGATCGTGCATCTCTGTCATATTCTCCCAGTAGCGTTTAGGCATATGGGTCATGCGGCAGCGCGGGTTAGCGCGCTCTTCTATAGCCACGGTATGGTAAAAGCATTTCCACAGTTCCCTATACTCCTCTTCTTCAGCCGCCAGCGCGGGAAATTCTATATCCTGTACAGGAATAATATCTTGGCGGCGGTCGTGGTAGATTAAAGCAGCTTGATGAGTTTTATCGTAGATCATAAAATTCTCACTACTATAGCGGTTGATAAAATGCCCGGCTATATATGGCAGCACATAATTTTTAGGGGAAATGACGGCAATCAATACTCCCTGATGATCGGAAAAACGCACAAAGCCCTGCAACAGATGGCATTCTCCCCATAAATGTCTTTCTGCCGCCAATAAAGGGGCTATTTCGGCCCGCCCCCATTGCTTAGTGATATTACTGCCCTCTGAATAGCCCAATAATAAAAATCGTAATAAAGCCAGCTCACGTTCTTCCAGACAGCTTAAAAAGACATTTTCTACCATTTGCAGGGCGCGGGCTGAAATCTTTTTTGGAATAGAAGCGCGTACTTTACCTGCCTTACTAATATCTGTATAAATATGCTTTAAAGGCAATAAACAAGGCTCGTGAGAATACTTTGCATATATACCATAAGGCAGCTCCCGCTGATAAACACTTTCATACACACAACAAAAAAAACCTGCCAAACCACCGTCGTACAGATATCCTTTATCGCTAGTTTGCTTAATAATATCCGCTAAAGCCATAACCATAAACCATCTGTTTTCAATTGGTAGCCGTTAAACCAAGGCCGTCTATAGTCACAGCCGGCGGCAGCGCCCATTCGCCCTGGGTGGTATCAAATAAAGTTAGCTGCTCAACGCCCAAGCTATGGATAGTGGGATCCAGCAAAGCTTTAAGGGCGCTTTCTTTATCGCTTTTTAGGCCCACTGGCAGGTCGGCGGCGAGAATGAAATAGCGCGCCCGTTTTAATACTACGCCCAAACGTTTTAATTCAGGTAAGCCCAGCTTGCTATGTCGGCGGCTGGTAATGATCCGGCGGGCGCTTACCGGGCCGATACCGGGCACACGCAACAGTTCTTCTAGGCAGGCTTTGTTAACATCTACGGGAAAATACTGCATATTGTTGATCGCCCAATTGCATTTGGGATCCAGATAAGGATTAAAATTGGGCGTTTGCTCGCTTATGATCTCATCCACGGTAAATTTATACTGCCGCAATAAAAAATCGGCCTGGTACAAGCGGTGTTCCCTTAATAGAGGGGGTTTGGTATCACAAGCAGGCAACAGGTTATCTTCCACAGCCGGAATATAGGCGGAATAGAATACGCGCTTCAACGCATATTGCTTATACAGACCAAAAGCCAGCTTCATTATCTGATAATCGCTTTCGGGAGTGGCGCCGATAATCATTTGGGTGGCTTGCCCGGCGGCGGCAAAATGTGGTGCATGACGATATTTAATAAGGTCTTGCTTATTCTCGCTTTGCCCATCCCTTATTTGCGCCATTGGTTTAAGTATGGCTTGCTTGCTCTTATGCGGGGCTAAAAGCTTTAAGCTTGCTTCACTGGGCAATTCAATATTCACACTTAAGCGGTCTGCCGCTAAGCCCAGGCGCTGCACCAATTCCGGCGCAGCGCCCGGTATTGTTTTAGCATGAATATAACCGCCAAAATTATAGCTATAACGTAACAATTCGATGGTTTTTATCATCTGTTCCATGGTATGATCGGGGTTAATATGCACGCCGCTGGAAAGAAACAAGCCTTCTATATAGTTACGGCGGTAGAATTGTATGGTCAGTTCGGCTAATTCCGCCGGGGTAAAAGCGGCGCGAACAACCTCATTGCTAACTCGGTTTACGCAATACTTGCAATCGTATACGCAATAATTTGTTTGTAGCACCTTTAATAAAGAGATGCAGCGCCCATCGGCCGAAAAGCTATGGCAGCAGCCGGCTTTAAGCGTATTGCCCAGCCCTTTTTGCCCCGGCCTTTGCGCGCCGGAGCTGGTACAAGCCGCGTCGTATTTAGCACCCTCCGTTAAAATAGTCAGCTTTTCCAGTATATCCATAACACTTACCATCCTTTGCGACTGCACCGTACAAGTGTTCTACTGATATTGTCGCATATCCGGGTAAAAAAAGCAAGCGTTTTTTCATTCATTATGCAAGTTTAATTGATAATCCAAATATCCCTGTAATATCAATACAGCGGCTACTTTGTCTATTACTTTTTTGCGTTTTTGGCGCGATACATCTCCTTGCAAAAGTACCCGCGAGGCTGCCACGGTAGTAAGCCGTTCATCGCGCATGATCACGCAAATATCCAAACCGGCAGCGCAAGCAGCCTGTTCAAGCTTTTTCGCGAATAATTTCGCCACTGTGGCTGCCGGGCCCAGGCTGCCGTTCATATTCAGCGGCAAACCTATGATTATGGTTTTTGCTTCATATTCGCTTATATAATTGCATACGGCTGCTAAATCTGCCTGCCAACTGCTTCTTCGTACCGTGGTTAAGCCCTGGGCAGAGAAACCTAAAGGATCGCTCACCGCTATGCCGATAGTTTTGCTGCCAACATCTAAACCTAATATTCTCATATTTTTTCTCCTAAAACTGTTCTTTCACCGATATACATTATTACGTAATGGTTAAGTAAATTGCCAGAATGAATTGCGTCCGCAAATCATTATTTTTTGACTTTATTTTTATATAAGATAGTATTCAATATACCTGCCAGTTACCGAAGATTATTATAAATAACCAATATTAGAATAGTAGTTATAGAGGTTTTTAGATATGAGTTTTGAAATATCAGCTAACTCCTGTTGCCTAAAGCAGTATACTAAGAATCTCGATAATATAAATAAAGATTGTTTTTTCGAGCATAATAATCTAATTACAGAAAGTATGATAACCTATGGATAATAAAACCTTTTTGGGCAAAATTCTTGCGCCAAGCAAGAACAGTTTGCCTATAAGTACATCTCAAAGTTTAACAAATTCTACTATCGGGCAGCAGCATCTGGAAAATTTGCTGTATGCTGTAAACAAAGCGGCCACAATTCTGCTCAAAGTAAAAAATGAGGAGAATTTAGAGCCGTCGCTTATCAGCGGAATGGAGTATATCGGACATTGTATAGATGTAGACCGTGTTCAGATCTGGCAAAACGAAATGTTCGGTAATTCCCTGCATTTTGTTTTAAAATATGAATGGTTGAGCGAAATAGGAAAAGGCAAAAAAGTACTGCCCATAGGGCTAAAGTTCCCCTATTCCTCCAAACCGGGTTGGGAAGAGAGTTTTTCACATGGCGTCATAATAAACAGCCCTTTCTCTCGGCTTGACGAGGAAGATCAATTGTTTTTAAGCACTTATGATATTCAATCTATAGTTATTATACCTCTATTCATAAAGGATTATTTTTGGGGGTTTTTTAGTCTAGACGATTGTCATCAGGAAAGAAAGTTCAATGAAAGTGAGATCAATGTCTTACAATCGGCGGGTTTAATGATGATAAGCGCCCTAAATAACAGTATTCAGGCGCAAGCAATTTCCGGAGCGCATGAGCGTACGCGTTTATTATTAGACGCAATGCCTTTGATTTGTCATTTATGGGATGAAGATATTAATATATTTGAGTTTAATGAGGCAAACCTAGAAATATTCAATTTAAACAGTAAACAGGAAGTTTTGGATAATTTTTTTGATTTATCTCCGCAGTATCAGCCAGATGGACAGCTTTCCGCCGAAAAAATGAAAATGTGTATCAATAAAGCGTTCAAAGACGGTCACTATGTTTTTGAATGGATGCATCAACAGTTAGACGGCACACCTATACCCTGCGAAGTTACTCTTAACCGTATCAAGTATGAAGGCAAATTTCTCGTTGCCGCCTATGTGCGCGATTTACGGGAATACAAACAAATGATTAGGGAGATCGAAAAAAGAGATAATTTGCTCTATACAGTTAATCAAGTAGCTGCCATCCTGCTCACATCAGATATCGATAGATTTGAAGACGATCTATACACTTGTATGGGTATGATGGCCGCTACCGTAAATGTAGACCGCATACGCATTTTAACAATCGATGATCAAGGTTTGTACACAGAGCTATATAGATGGCCGGAAAGCAATCAGAACAAGCAAGCGAAAGAACTTCAAGATGCCTGTAGAATCATACCCCAATGGGAAGAAGCGTTGCTGGATGGAAACTGTATTACCGGCTTGGCCCGTAATATGCTGCCTGAAGCGCAGGAACTATTTAAACAACAAAATATCCTATCCGTTTTTATTGCGCCGGTGTTTCTGCGCGGCATACTTTGGGGCTGTATTTGTTTTGACGATTGTCATAATGAGCGGGAGTTTTCAGAAAGTGAGCAATCGATTTTACGCTCTGGAGGATTAATGCTGGTAAACGCCTTGCTGAGACATGATATGACGCAAAGTATCAATGCTACGTCTTATCAATTAGAATCGGCGCTGGAAGAGGCGCGCAAGGCGAATAGCGCCAAAAGCAATTTTTTAGCCAATATGAGTCATGAAATGCGCACGCCCATGAACGCGGTGATAGGATTCTCCGAGCTTATTTTAGCGGAAATGGAAAAAGACGATCATTATGCCAGCGAATGTATAGAGGGCATTCACAATATTCATAATGCCGGAATGACATTACTGAATATCATCAATGATATACTGGATATTTCGAAAATTGAAGCAGGAAAATTTGAAATAATCCCTGTTGAATATGATTTGCCCAGCTTTATTAATGATACCGCTACTTTAAACATTGCCCGAATTGGAGATAAACCTATACAATTCATTTTAGATATAGATGAAAATCTGCCCAGCAGATTATATGGGGACGATCTGCGCATTAAGGAAATCTGTAATAACCTACTCAGTAATGCCTTCAAATATACTAAAGAAGGTACTGTAATTTTACGCATCCGCAGTAAAAATGATAAAACAGATAATAATATCTGGATCACCATATCTGTTCAGGATAGCGGTATCGGCATACACGAAGAGGATATTAAAAAGCTGTTCTCAGATTATAGCCAAGTAGATACCAGAAGCAACCGTAAAATTGAAGGTACCGGTTTAGGGTTAGCTTTAACAAAAAGAATTGTAGAAATGATGGGCGGTTCGATATCTGTTAGCAGTGAATATGGTGTAGGATCAACATTTACCGTACGATTTCTACAAAAATATATAGATGATAGGCCAATTGGGCCGGTAGTGGTAGAAAACCTGCAAAAATTACGCTATACCGATTCAAAACGCACAACCGGCATAACATTAACGCGCATGCACTTGCCCGACGCTAAAGTTCTTTTAGTAGATGATCTGCGTATCAATTTGGAAGTTGCCAAAGGCCTCATGAAGCCCTATGGCATGCAAATCGACTGTGTTTTAAGCGGCGCTGCGGCTATTGAAGCAGTTCGTGAGGGGAAAGTTCAATACTCCGCCATATTTATGGATCATATGATGCCCGGTATGGATGGTTTGGAAGCTACCAAAATAATTCGGGAGGATATTGGAACGGATTATGCCAAAAATGTACCAATCATTGTTCTGACCGCCAATGCAATTGCCGGAAACGAAAAAATGTTTTTATCTCAAGGGTTCCAGGCATTCTTATCTAAACCTATAGATGTTATGCGTTTAGACGGAGTAATCAAGCAATGGATACGGGATAAAAACTATCAAGCAAATGAAGATTCAAACAATACAGACCCGCAAATTGCTTCCCAACCTGCAGATATAAATATAGAAAAAGAAGCCGCAGCGGATGATTTAGGGAAAATCGGTGAACTGGATATAGATAGTGCGCTTGTAGCATTTGGCGATAAGGAAACTTTATTGAGCATATTAAGCATCTTTGTTGAAGACACGCCTCCACTACTCGATAAAATGCAAAATTTATATAAAGAAAACCTGCAAGATTACACAATAATTGCGCATGGCTTAAAAGGAAGCTTGCGCGGTATCTTTGCCACTGACTTGGGCAAGCAAGCAGAAAACCTGGAAAAAGCGGCAAAATCACACCAGTACGACTATATTGAAATGAATAATGAGACGTTCATCATTAATGTTAAAAAAATGCTGATAAAGCTTAAACGCCTGCTAGAGTTGAATAATGCTGATGCGTATCTGTAAATCAGCAAAAGCTAATACAAAACCAGGGGCAGGCGGCTATGCAATAACCGCAATATAAACACCGCTCTTTAACCCATACAATGCCGTGCTCAGAAAAGGAAAGAGCCTGTTGCGGACAGCGCTTAAGGCAAGCCCCGCACAAAGAGCAAGCCGGAGTTTTATCGAAAACCAACTTGCGTTTTCTAAGCTTGACCACAGCTTCCTCAGGCGCCTTCTTTCCTTCCATCCAAGCGATATTGGTATAAAGCTCTGCGGTATCCTGCATGCCTAAGGCTACCGCATGAGCTTCTTTTTGTGCAAAAGCCCAGGCAATAGACTTTTGTGCTTCTTCAATCAAAGCGCCGCCTCCTAAAGCTTTCATGGTATATATACCTTTTCCTAAAGCGCGCGCCCTAGCTAAAGCTTGGCCCATATCTGTCACAGAACCGCCGCGTATACCTAAACCGCGTACATTGAATAAAGCATGTATAATATCTATTTCCGGCATAGCGGCTGCCATACGTGCCGCCGATACATCATGTGTAGAGATGCCCACCGCCCCTATCAGGCCCATGGCTTTAGCTTCTAACAGATATTCAAGGGCCGGGAGATTATTCTTCAAGGTTGCGGCGTCACGCTGCTCATGCAGCAGGAATATCTCTATCTTATCCCTTTGCAAGGCAATTCTTGCCTCTTCCACCGCATATGCCATCTCTTGGGCAGTTTCGGCATAGCTTTTGCTGGCTATCACCAGTTCTTTTTGCCAACCCTTAAGCGCCTGAGCTATATAATCATAAGTCCGATAATACTGGGCTGTATCCACAAAATTAATACCCGCCATAAATGCTTCACGTAAAAGCGCCGCTCCTTTTGAGAGCGGCAAATTTGTTGCCAGCGGGCCTAAAGTTAGGGCGCCAAAACAAAGGCGCGAAACATGATAGCCGGTATTACCTAAAAGCTGATATTCCACAACTATTTAATATCCTTAACATAATAAGAAACAAGCTCTTCTATCAAATCGTCCCTTTCTACACGGCGTATCAAGCTGCGCGCCTGTTTATGACTGGTTATATAAGCAGGGTCGCCGGAAATAAGATACCCCACCAACTGATTTATGGGATTATAACCCTTTTCGCGCAAAGCGCCGTAAACAGCGCATAAAACGTCACTGGGGTTAAGTTCTTCGTCACGACGCACGTCGAAGCTCATAGTCTCTTCCATGTGCATTTCGGGCATATGCATGTTTTCTTCCATCAAGTACGCCTCCTTATTTGGGCCGCCATTAAATACCCGTTCATCACCATCTTGTTTATTCTGGCTTTGCTATAGGCAAAAGCAAGTAAGAGAGATGAAAATTACTAGCGGGTGGCAATTAGCAGAATTTAGACACGCCCATTTTTTCACTATCTTCCTCAACTGTTTTATTCGGTAAAGTGTCGCCATTTCCTTGTTAGAACAAATATAATATTCAGCAAAGCAAAAGCGCCGCTTATAAAAGCGGTTAAAGCATATTCATTGAGTTTAACCAGCTCCATTATATTATCTGGCAAATAACTAGGCCCTGGTAAAACAGTATTATTAATTATTATATGCACTAAACTTGCAAACCTTCCTCCCAATCCATAAGGAACCCATAGGTCAAAGGAAATGCCTTTGAGTAAAAATATACTCAATAACAAATCTGCTAATAAGATAACGCCTGCTATAGTAAAGAATTTTCGCTTAACACGCCGTTTATATTTTAGTTTAAGCAATTGATAGCTGTTGATGAATAGTATTGCCAGAATATAAATTGAGATCAATAATAACAGAATTTTATTTTTTAGGGTAATGCTTTCTACATAACTATCCAAATCAACTATATAATAATCCCGCTCATCTTTGCCTATAGTGTAGAGCCAGTTATTTATATTATAATAACCAAGCTTATTATAGTTTTGCGGCTGCAATAAAACACTGCTGATCACTTTTTCATTATAAGCCGGGGCAAAGGGCAAATAAGCGAGGCAATCAGCCTTTTCTACTTTTTTTTGTGCTGCCACGCCCACAATTGTATATGTACTTCCGTCAATATCCACATTTTTATCTAAAGCCGCCAAGCTGCCGAAAAGCTGCCAAGCCAAAGATTCGTTTATCACTATATCATGCTCATTTTCCTCTGCGTCGTCTATGGCATTACCCACAATAAAATGGGTATTATTAAGATAAAAACTAGGGCCGCCGGCATAAACAATTTTACAATGAATCTCCCAATTTTCATAAGAAATATAGCCGCTGCCTATATCCAGATACGAAAGCTTGGCCGGCTTATATGCTTCCTTAAGTTCTTCTAAGTCATCTGGGCTAAAAAAATATTTTTGCCCATGAAGCATCGGGGCAATATAAAATACTTCTTTAGCTATATATTTTTCCGCCGCCGAACTTATAATAAAACCGCTAAGCAATGCCGTAAGCAACACGGCTATATTAAGCCAACCATAAACCGCTAGCTTATCGATTCTTTTCTTATCTGATCTCAACTAAATCACTTCCACCCACTATTCTCACTCTATCTCCTTCGAAAATAGGTTTGTCACTATTAACTATTACAGCGATCTTCTCTTCGCTTGTAGAAAAAAGCCAGATTGCCGCAGTATAATTATTTTGGGCTTGCACCCAAATATCTAATCTTTTGGTATGGTATTCATAGCCAAATGAACCTTTAACCCTTTCGGCATATAATATATATTCTCGATTTGCATCAGTTCTAACTGCGCTTAGGGGTATTATGGCTTTATACAGCTCTGAGGTATCATGCACCATAATCTCCGCAGTTTCGCCTCCGCTAACTCCCTCAGCCGCAAAACGCACTTCCGCTTGTAAGCGGCCTTCTTCCATAATTAAGCGCTTTATTACGCCGGGTATATTATAGATATTGCGGCTTCTTATGCTCAGTGTAACATCATCGCCCAGTTTTAAATAGTCTACATTGGCGGGTAAGAGTATGTTTGCTTTAAAATTCTTTTCACTAACTCCTATTTTCATTACCTGCTCATTTTGATTGATATAAGCCCCGGTTTCAATATTTGCGCCAATCTCTCTTATCACGCCGCTTTGTTGCGCCATTGCCGTTATCTTTCCTTTAACGCCTTCATTAAGCTGCAATTCGTATTCTTCTATTTGATACTGAAGATCCCTGACTTTTTTTTCCAATTCCTGCACATCGTTTTGCTTTTTTTGAGATTGTTGTTGATACTGCAATTGCAGATTATTAAAAACGGCCTGCTTATCGTCAAGATCTTTTTTTGGTATAGCGCCTACCGCATAGAGCGCTATTGCGTCTTCTACATCTTTTTGCGCGGTTTGCAGCAAAAGACGCGTCTTTTCTATCTCTTTATCATATTCGGCGCCGCCTACACGCAATTCTTGCAAACCAGTTTGCGCATAAACTTTATCTTCTCGGGCTCTTTCCAACCATAATCGCAGCATATCTGCATCCAGTTTATCATCCGCGCTTATGTTATACAGTATGTTACCTGCATTTACTATCTCGCCCTCAGTAACCAGTAATTCTATTTTGCCGGCTATATCTGCATAATAAACATCCTTGGCAACAAAATCCACTATTCCCCGTCCAGTAGCAGTCCTGATAATAGCCCCTTCTCTGGGGTATTCAACTACCACGCCGGGCAAATTAAAAGTATAGATTGTATGAGAAAATAAAGTTAGAAACAGCAATACGCCCACAAATATGGCGCTAATTTTCAGTATCAGTTTTTTATATGCATCCATGATCCCACCCCTACTTGATTCCGGAAAGCTGTATGCCTTCCACCATATTTTCCTGCCCAAACAGAAAAATCAACACTGTGGGCAGCATATAGAAACAAGAGGCAGCGAACACCATATCCAGCCCACTTTCGGCAAAACGGGAAAGATAAGCCGATAATGGTTCATAAGAGGCCTCTTTAATAAAGACTATAGCCTGATCCACGAGGTTCCAATACTCCACAAAAGTCAAAATGAGCAAAGCGGCGGCGGCGGCTTTAATTAGAGGGGCTATAATATAGGAAAGTATTTGCAGGTGATTTGCCCCATCTACTTTTGCCGCTTCAATATAGTCTTTGGGCAGTCCTTTTAAGTATTGCCGCATCAAAAACACCCCAAAGGGATTAAAAATACCCGGTAAAATGATGGCAAGATAACTCTCCTTAATACCCAAAAAGCCCGCCATAATATAATTGGGAACCAATACTACCTGCAATGGCATGAGCATGACCACAATATAAACAAAAAACAGCGCTTCTTTATACTTAAATTTACTAAGTTCAAAAGCATAGGCGCCCGGTAAAGATACCAGTAATTGCCCTACAACAATAGGCAAGGTGATTTTTAATGAATTCCAAAACAAACCCAAGTAAAGCGGCGAAGAAAACAGCAGTTTAAAGTATTGCTTAAAGCTGACAAACCCGGGTATTAAGCTCATTTCCACAAAATGCAGGGGTCCGGCGGTATCAAAACCATTAGCTGCCATAACTGTACTGGAGTAGCGGTTGTATATCTCGAAAGGGCTCATAAAAGAATTGACCACTGTGATAATGATGGGAAACAAGAAAAAGCCGGATAACAGCAAGAGTATTGCATATATGATCTTATTTATAGCTTTACCGCGCATGACTGGGCCTCCGCTAGTTTACTTTAAACTTTCCGCGTGTTTATTCTGCAGGCGATAAATCAATAAAACCAGGATGATGATAAACACCGCCAGTACATAAGCTGCCGAGGAAAGCTTTTGATAGTTAATGGCGGAAAATTGATTGTTCATATAATGCTGTAACATATAAATAGATTGATGAGGGTAAGCCCCGCAGATCAAATAAATCTCTTTAAAAGATTTGAAAGAATTGATGATGGACATTATAAATACCAAAAAAGCTGTGGGGGCGATATATACTATAGTGATGCGAAAAAATTTACTGATTGCTCCGGCGCCCTCCACCTCGGCGCACTCATAATACTCTTTTGGTATAGCCTTAAGCCCCGCCAAAAACAATATCATATTAAAGCCGGCGTTTTTCCAGAGGAATACCAGAGTAATTAAAGTGCGGCTAAGATCGGTATCCAGCCAGTTGACCGGTGAATCGGCAAAAAAGGCGCCATTGATCAATCCATTGATGCCGAAAACGCTTTTCCAAAAATGAGCTACCGAACCGGAGGGTATAACTAAGGGCAGTAAAAATATCAACCCGAACAGATTTTTTAGTTTTCCCGCCTTATGCAGCAATAAAGCCAAAATCAGCGGGAAGATCATATTAAGCGGCACACAAATAGCCATAAATATGCCGGTATTCTTTAAGCCCAGCGTAAATGCCCCGCTGGTGAAAAGTTCAACAAAATTTTTCAAGCCTACAAAATTTTTTGTTATATTATTATCTATCAAAGTATAGTAAAAGGAGAGTAAAAAAGGCATAATATAAAAGACCAGCAACCCCATAAACCCCGGCAGCGCTAACAGCAGCAATATTCCTTCGTCTTTTAAATTAAGGCTTTTTATCATCGCGTTTGCTCCAGGTTGGTCATTGACTAGCAACTTACCCAGCAACAACTTTTAAAACAACAAAAAGTTTGGAGATGAAAATGGTTATTCGATATTGCAAAAGTCCAGCTGATCGCGGAGCCATTCTATATCTTCATCCGGTACATTGATATTTGGCGTAATACGCAGTTCCTGTAAAAAATACAGTTCATTCAGAGAGCGGAAGTTTTCCAGCTTTGCCTGGGTTTGTTCTAGGGTCAATATTTCTAAATTCACAATAAGGGCCAGCTGGGCTACATCGAGGCTGTTTACTTTTTGATATTTCATTTGCAATGTACGCAGTGAAGTACTACCGGCTAAAACAGATACATCGTCGATTTGAGTGCCAATGAGATTCAGTGTTTCCAGGTGATCAAAACTCGCCAGTTGCCTCAAACCTTCTAAACTAGTTAAAGGGTTATAATTAAGCGTTAAATTAAGCACATTATTAAAGCCGCTTAACCACTCTAAACTGGAAAGGCAATTACCCGCAACACTCAGCATAACTACCTGATCAAAACCGCTTAAAGCAGACATGTCTTCTATATTATTATAATCTAATGATAATAACTTCAATTGCTTAAGAGATGCTAAAGCCCTTACATCTTTAAAAGCACAATCCCATAAACTTATATCTTCCAAATTTGCTAAAGCAGATAAACCAGATAAATCGGTTAAATCATTTTTAAAAATATATAAGCCATTAAGATTACGAAAATTGGCAAAATCTGCCAAACTGGCAATAGAACCGCGGTTATATTCTATTCCCTCTATCTCATAAGTGCCATCCTTATACATATTTCCACGGCCGTCGCTCACATGTACATTTATGTCTTTTCCCTCTTTTAAAGTAAAATAACCGCCTTCGAGGTTGAAAAAGAGATGGCTCTCTCCATATAATTCTATATACTTGATATGATCCAGCTCTTCCCGATAAATAATTCCTTGCGGCTTACCTAGCTCTTGCCGCACCAAGGCTTCTAAAGCCGGTTCTACCCATTTAATAGCAACATCGCCAACAAATTCGGCAGCGGGCATAGTATTATGGCAGGCAGTGAGGTAGAGCAAAGTGGTTATAATAAGGGCTGAGCAGAGCAGTTGTTTTTTCATACGCAATAGCCTCCTTTTATCTTACGGCGTTTTAATTATATGTTATAAGCTCCTAAAATGCAAATAAATCCTCTGCGCTATTTTTTTTCTTACCTGCCCAACCGGGGAGCTATAAATGACGGAGCCAAGCAAACTAAAATACCAACAATTATTATCAAAATAAAAAAAGCATAAACTACTATGAAAACTCTGTATAATTTGATATAATACTGTTTGCAGAAAAAAATTTAAAATAAGTAGTTAGGAGGGTTTAGTTAATAATAAAATCATCTGATTTGAATATAATTATAATGATTAATATTGTTAAAATTTTGTTTCTTTAAATTATAACATATACTTTTTAGCCAACTCTCAGTCTTTGATATAGTATTGTAAAAATGACCCCCTCATCAGAAAGGAGTATGGAAGCGTATGCTAAAAAATTATAAATTACAGGTTATTTTATTACTGGTCATTGCCATGTTGTTTATAGGAGTATTGAATAGACCGCTGATTGCCCATGCTGAAAAAGAGCCGGCTGTTAATGATATTATTCCTAATCACTTAACAGAAGACGAGTGCGCAATTATTTGGGAAGAGGATTGTATCCAAGATGAATATTTAAGCGAAGATGAGCAAAACAAGCTCGATCTCACACATAGTGAAAACGATGAAAGTGCATTTGCGGAAGATAACGAAGGCTACCGAGAACAAGATACTTTCTGTGATGAGCCTTTAGGCTATCAATTGGATGATTTATTTACAGATGAAGAGCCGGAAGTATTTGAGGATTGTGATGAACCGGCAGAGGAAGAACAAGTTTTTGACCTCGCCGGTGTTTTTGCGTTTGAGAGTAATATCTTAAGTATTGAAAATTCCCTAACTGCCGTAAATATCAATACCAATATCCAAGACGCCATTAACAGTGCGCAATCTGGCGATATTATTACCGTTGATGGATTAAAGACGAATGAAAACGCGGAAATAACGCTTAATATACCGGAAGACGTTACGGTAGAGTGGAACGCCATATCCAAAAATTTATCTTTTGCTATTGATGGCGGCGGAACTTTCGAGGTAGCCGCGGAAGGAATAATTGAGGTAAATGATACCGCTATTAGAGTTGCCGCCGGTAATGTTATTGTATCCGGAGGAAAAGTTTTGGCCAGTGGAGATTATAATAGCGCTATTGAAGTGATAAAAGGTAATGTCCTAGTAAGCGGCGGGCAGGTTTCCATCAGTATGGATTACTGCCATTATTGCTATGCTATTTGTGTGGGCGAGGTTTTTACAAGCGGTGCTACGGGAACGGTAAGTATATTAGGAGGTCATGTATCCGCCACTTGCGCATATTTTGGCGAATGCTCTGCTATTTCACTTGCCAATGGCGGTTTGGCAGCATACCTTGCGGGCACATGCAGCGGTGGTTTAGAGGTTTTTGGTACGGGTATTATTGTTGAAGTCGAAGCGCTGGACATACCTTCTACATATGGCGGAACAGCCAACGGCCTTACACATAAAGCCGGCGATGTTATAACTAATGTGAAATGGAACATCTCCGCAACCAAGCCTGTAATTAGTTTTCTTAGTGGAACCTTTACTATAGAATGGGGCATATCGGGCGGCTCATTGCCTACGTCTGATGGTAAAGGGGTGAGAATTAAGGAGACAGGTTCATTATTCCAGACTGTAAACGAGGCTATTACTGCGGCAGGCATAGCCGGCTTAAGTATATTCACTCTGGAAATCATCGGCGATACAACAGAAACAAGTGATGTTATCGTCACAGCTAATATAACTATAGTTGGGGACGAGGGCGAGCATTGCCTTACCTTATCCAGCCCAATTTTAGTAAAGGAGGGCGGGCAGCTTAATCTTGGTAATGGTTCGGATACTAACCATCTGACCATTTTAGGCTCGGTGAATGTAACAAACGGAAATATCGATTGCAAAAATGGCATAACAATTCGCAGTGGCAACTATGCCTTGAATTTAAGCGGCATCAATGCCGGGGGAACTATAAGTGGCGGGCGTTTTGAAGGCAAAACCGCCATAAATATAGAAAAAGGCGCAAAACTAAGCCAAATCAGCGATGGTGTGTTCACCGGCAAACAAGACACTATTCATCTAACTGATGCCGGCACAAGGATAGATTTAATATCCGGCGGTATTTTCTATCAAACAGACGCCGCAATTACCTTACATGGCCATGTTCTTTTTGTACAAAATGATTCTCAAATAGGAAAAATATCCGGCGGCTATTTTGAGGCTACTAAAAACTGCGTTTTAGTTGTTATCCGCAGTGGTTGGGTCGAAGAAATATCGAATGGCATATTTGTAGTTAACCGGGTGGGTAGTTTTGCCAATGATGACAGAAATGCAGTGGTGTGGATAGAATCTGAAAATAATAGAACCGGTATTGGTACGATTTCCGGGGGTAATTATAGCGGAGGATATTTTGGGGTATTAGTTATTAACAGATATTCTCCGGGCGCTTTAATAGAGAAAATTAACGGCGGCGTTTTTATGGGTATAATTGGCCTGCAAAATGACGTGAATTGCTATATAGATGAAATATCCGGCGGACAATTTATTGGCTCGCAAGGTATTATGAACGCCGGCAATATCGGGAAGATCGGCGGTGAAGTAGAAATTTATGGTTCAAGCTCATATGGCATCTATAATTACCGCTACTCTCAGATTGATGAAATCGCAGGCGGACTAATAGTTTCAGAAAAGGAAAATGGTATAGCAAATTCCGGAACAATCAAACTCATTTCCGGGGGTATGATTATTGGCTATTTTAGCGCAATAAGCTGCACAGGAATAAATCCAGGCAGGCTGGAAACAATTTCGAACGGTGTTTTTTGGGGCAAAAATTCTCCGGCGATCAGCATAAACTATGAGCTGCAACTTGAGCCTGGTTTAAACACTCTCAAGGGATTGGGCCGTTACTGGGGTAAAAATGGCGTGATCTTCAACAATGAAAGCTTGGTAGTTTATCCAGATCATGCGCGTACAAGCGCCAAATATAAAATGAGCAGCGCAACAGAACCTGTAACTGGCATCAATGATGTCGAGTTTAAATACTTAATGTTTGACGCCCCGGTAAGTTTTAAATCTGTTACTGTAAATAACAGCTATGCGGATATCAGCGGCGCAGGTGTTTATGAAGCGGGCAATAATGTCGTCATCAACGCCGGCCTGCGCAACGGCTACGATTTTGCCGGCTGGAGAACAGATGACGGCGTGGTCTTTGACGATATGAGCAGCCTAACAACCAGTTTCACGATGCCGGCTATTGATGTTACAGTCTGGGCCATCTGGACGCAAATGCCCGGCTTTTGGATAGTATCTGTAGAAAACAGCTATGCGGATTACAGTGGTGCCGGCAGCTACCATGCAGGAGAATTAGTTACAGTTCATGCAGGTAATCACTATGGTTATGCTTTTAGCGGCTGGAGAACAGATGACAGCATGCCTTTTGATGGTGAGAACAGCAAAACCATAAGTTTTACTATGCCGAATGAAAATATTATGATCTCGGCTATTTGGTCGAGAATGCCCGGTTTTAATATTGTGACAGTAGAAAACAGTTATACGGAAAATAACGGCGCAGGCGGCTATTTAGAAGGTATGACCGTCACCATCACCGCAGGCAGCCGCAGGGGTTACGACTTTGTAGGCTGGAAAACAGCAGACGATGTAATCTTAGACGATATGAGCAGCCAAACCACCAGTTTCACGATGCCGGCTTTTGATGTTACCATCTCGGCCATCTGGACGCAATTGCCCGGCTTTTGGATAGTATCCGTACAAAACAGTTATGCAGAAAACAGCGGTGCAGGCGGTTATTTAGAAGGTATGACCGTCACCGTCGACGCAGGCAGCCGTAGTGGCTACGATTTTGCCGGCTGGATAATAGATAACGGCGTAGTTTTGGCCAACACAAATAACCAAAGCACAACTTTCACGATGCCGGCTCATAATGTTACGATTTCGGCAAACTGGTATTATAATGGAGCTGATAGCAGCGGAAATGATAAAAACGGCGATGATAGAAACAGAGACGAAAATCTTAATATTTTACCGATCATAGCGCAGCCTACAGTAACTCCTGTTGAACCGCAAATAGAGCCTCTAATAGAAGAGACGCCAGAATCTCTAATAGAACCGACAATTGAGCTGCCAGATCCGCCCAAACCCGCCAACGGTGGTAATTTGATTCCGGGCGATAACGGAAGATATATAGAAATATCTAATGACGGTATTCCGAAAGGCGAATGGCATTGGGATGAAGAATTAGGAGTATGGATATTTGATGAATACGCGCCACTGGGAGGTTTTCCTCAGACCGGTAGGACAAGCTCGTCTGTGCTATTTTATTATCTTTTGGGGCTTTCTTTAGCCGGTATAGCAATATTATTTAGGGCGCCTCTAAAAACTAGCTTTACAACTCTGCCAAATTAGCGCAACTATCATTTTCTCGTCATTGCGGCCTTCGCGCCGCA
>WRKD01000204.1 GCA_009778255.1 Bacillota bacterium | reverse complement strand
CAACAGCCATAGAACTCAATACCTGCCGCAACTCATCCATAGGTAAACCGGCTTGTAAAACCAAGCCGCAACTAAGATATAAAGGGGTAGCGCCGCTCATCGATAAATCGTTGACCGTACCGCAAACAGCCAGCCGGCCAATATCGCCGCCCGGGAAAAAACGTGGCTGCACCACAAAGGTATCGGTAGTGAAAGCCAACTGGCTGCCTTCCATGGGGCATACCGCCGAATCGCCCAAAGAGTTCAACAAAGTATTAGAAAAAGCAGGTACAATTACTTCCTCCACCAATTCATGATAAGCCGCCCCGCCGGAACCATGGGCCATGGTTATTGTTTTTTCTTTCATCGATTAATAGCCTCGCTTTTGCTCTTTTTTTCTCTCGCTTTTTCAACGGTTGCGACTCAATTATAATCCACCAAGCGGTTAGTGGTCAAGGAATAATCGAGGCGTCATAATATAAGAAACGCTCTTATATTATGACGCCTCGATTATTTTTCTACTTTTAGTTTTGCTTATCTCATTTCGCCATTTAAGGTATTTACATCAACAATTAAGCTGATAGAACCATCGCCTAAAATAGCGCAACCACCTAAACCACGCATATTATGATTATGCTGCTGTATATATAAAGGCAGCGGCTTGACCACCGCCTGTTGTTCGCCTAAAAGCTTATCGGCAAAAAGGCAATAGGTGTGAGTATCATTGGTTATGCGAATCAGTATACCTTCTTCCGGGTTTTCAGTTTCCGGTACTATATTGAACAGATGATGCAATCTTAGCACAGAATAGCATTCGCCGCGCAGCATGATCATCTCATTACCATCCGGATCTAAAAACACATCTTTGGCTTCCGGTTTAAATGATTCCTGAATGGATAGTATGGGCACAATAAAGGTCAAATCGCCCACAGAAAGCTTCATGCCTTCGATAATAGCCAAGGTAAGAGGTATTTTAATCTGCACTGTCGTGCCTTTACCAGGCGTACTATCAACCAATACGCTACCGCCCACTTTCTCGATATTACTGCGAACCACATCCATGCCCACTCCGCGGCCGGAAAATTCCGTAACTTGCTCATTGGTAGAAAAACCCGGCAGGAAAATATAGGAATACGCCTCTTTATCGGTAATTTCTTCCGGACTTTTGCTGGTTACGCCACGTTCGATGGCTTTTCTCACAATAGATTCCCTATCTAAGCCCCTTCCATCGTCGGATACAGTTATGGTAACATCGCCACCCGTATTACGCGCTTCCAAAGTTACGGTGCCTGCGGGGCGTTTTCCCGCTGCCGTTCGTTCCCCCGGTGGTTCTAAACCATGATCTACAGAATTCCGAATCAAGTGCATCAAAGGATCGGAAAGATGGTCGATAATATTCTTATCTACCTCTGTTTCTTCACCAATAATAGTTAAATTAACCTCACGGCCCACTTTTTTACTCATATCTCGCACAATACGGTGCATTTTATGGAAAGTGGTCGATACAGGCAGCATGCGCACACTCATTACTATATCTTGCAATTCATTGATCAATTTACGTAATTGCTGGCCGGAACGTTCAAAACTTTCCAATTGTAAGCTCACTACTTCTGGATTTTTGGTAACCATAGATTCCGTGGTAACTATCTCCCCCACCAAATCCATCAGTTTATCGATCTTATTAACATTTACACTGATAAAATTCTGCTTGCCCTGTACTTCCTGTGGCGCTTCCTTAACTGTTTCTTCCGCCTTTACGGGAGGCGGCAGCAGCACTGCAGGTAATTCCTCTGAATCTACAGCTAAAGAAATTACACTAAAAGCGGCCAAAAACATGGTGGAATCTAACACAGATTTCAAAGTATCGGGGTTAACGGAGGTTTGCATATAGATTATTAAGCCATGCTCCGCTATTTCGGCTGAAGCGCTTTCATCCATAAGGTTTTCCGGCACATGACAAATACGCCCGCCCAAGCTGTGCAATTCATTGGCTACACCAAAAGCGCGCATATTTTCCATCTGACAGCCTGCTTCAAAAGAAATTTTTATTTTGTAATACGGCGCGTCTGGCGCTGTGTCTTCATCTTCTACCAACGCTTCTTCAGACACATCTTCTGCTTCTTCCGCAGGCGCTACACGATGTGAGATTTTATCCAAATAATCCCCTACCCGTTTCATAACTTCGGTAGGATCGCAATCTGGATTCTGACCTAAGCTGATTTTATCTATATCTGCTTTGATCAAATCTGAAGCGGCAAGTACTATATCAAAAATATTATCCCAGTCGCCGCTTCTGGCCTTTTTTTCGCGAATTTGAGAAAAAAGATCTTCTACTGTATGCGAAATCTTGGTTAGGCCTTCAAAAGACATCATGCCGGATGAGCCCTTGATAGTATGCATGATGCGGAAAACTTCATTTATCTGCTCGTCAGTTAGCCGGTGTTCTTTCTCGCCTTCTAGCAGAATATCTTCCAAAGTTTCCAATAGCTGCTGTGCTTCATATATATAGATATCTATCATGGGGTCTTGATTGCCCATCAAATCACCTCACTTCATAGTTTACACTTTAATATAGACCCGTAAACAAACAAGGTCATTGCAATCACTTTTAACAAAGCTTTTTAATAGCCGCTATAATGCCCTCTTCTTTAAAGGGCTTAACAATAAAACCTTTTGCACCCGATAAAATAGCGTCGCGCACCATGGCTTCTTGCCCCATAGCAGAAACCATCACCACTTTGGCGTTAGAATCGATCTTAAGTATCTCGCGCAGCGCGTCTAAACCGCTCATTTCCGGCATAGTGATATCCATTGTCACTACATCCGGCTTAAGCTCTTTATACCGCTCAACTGCCATCATACCGTTTTCCGCTTCCCCGGCAACCTCATAACCGTTTTTGCTTAGCATATTCTTGATTTGTATCCTCATAAAAGCGGCGTCGTCAACAATCATCACCTTAGCCATCGGCACATCCTCCTATAAAGATTTATTGCATACTATGCATACTATTGGACATCATATTATTTTTTCACCAAACCCTACTGTCCTGATTTTCAGCTTACCGGTATTATTATATAACTCTATGGTACGGCCATGAGAGCCGCCAGTATCGTTACCCACAATAGGCAGTTTAAGAGCATGTAAAGTATTGAGACTTACCATAACATTACGCTCGCCAATTTTTAAAAAATTCTGTGTACCGGCGCCAGAAAACATATGGGCGCCTCCGGCCAGTTTTGCCACCAAGCTATGACGGCTGGCGCCTGCCCGGATCATTCTTTCCAATAACTCGGCTATACCGCTATCCGCAAACTTAAACCGGTTATGATCTGTTTGCCCGGCGTATTCCGGCAGCATTATATGAACCAAACCCCCTATTTTACGAATGGGATCATGCAAAGTAATACCAACACAGGAACCAAGCCCCAGCGTGGTTACTGTATCCATTTCTCTGCCGATTTGGAGATCTGCTATTTTGACAATCAAAGTAGCCATCTATCATAACCCCAGCGATTTCATTAGTATTTTGTAAGACTCAAAATCCGGGATCAGGAAAAAATGCCCGTTCATACTTTTATTCACATCGCTGAATTTTGTTTTCAAAAACAAAACCGAATCTCCAATTTTACCATATTCCACCAGCACAATACTGATTATAGCCCCCACCATATCCACAGCCATTTGCGGAACCGAAGGTGAAACCACCAAACCGGTCATAGCGCTGATGGCGGAAAGGTAAGAACCCACTAAAATATTGGAAATTTCGGTAAGGGCAGATACATCTAGTTCATCTAATGTCAGTTCCTGGCCCTGAGGTTTCTCCCTTTGCAAAGCAATGGAAGTCATTTCGCAGGCATCTTTTAATTCAAGTATCATTAAAATGAATCCGTTTAAATCGCCGCTCATATTAACCAATAAACCTACTACCAAGTTTTCCGGACCATGTAAGATATTGATAATATGATCGAATGGCACCACAGCCACTTCCGGCACGCTCATAGATATTTGCATATTAAGTATTGTAGCCAAAGAAGTGGCTGCATTACCGGCGCCAATATTACCCAGCTCGCGAAAAGTATCTATGCTTTGTTCGCCAATATCCTTCAATTCATGCGGCAAGATTGCCACCTCCTTGCAGTTTTACGCTAAGCGGTTGCTATGCTTAGGCAACTAATTAAACTTTCGTGATTTTCCGCCGATATATTTAGTAAAAGGACAAATTTTTTTATGGTGTTTTATGCAGATTACTTTACCGCAGGTCATAGACGCTACAGAGCCAGCTTTTTCCAATGAAATAAACACCGATGTTTCCCTACAAAAACAAAGCGAGGGGGAAATCATTAAAGCGCGTGTAGTTTTTGCTTCCGCCAACACGGCGCATTTAAAAACTGATGCAGGCGCTTTTATTCGCGCCCGCATAGAAGGAGATGTAATACTTAGCGAAGGCAAAGAGATTTATCTTACTATAATAGAAAAAGCTGATACAACCATAAAACTACGCCTGGAAGAAAGCTTGTCATACCGCAATACGCCAAGCTTTGGCCCTGAAAAATTATCTACACTGCCCTTTGCTATTACCGCTTTGCTAAAACAATTGCAAAATCTTGCCCGGCATTCAATACAAAAACCGGAAGTTTTATTTCGCCTATTAAGCGATTACCCTGCTTTAAATTTGCAGGAGGAAGATATACAACAAACCCTCGCTTTATTGGCAGAAGAGAAAATAAGCATAGCGCCCAAGGAAGCTAAATTTAACGGCGCCAACCTTATCGCTAAAGCCAACCCACAAATAGGAGAAGTGTTGCAAGAGCTAAAAACTCTGCTAACTTTGGAAACAAAATCTACGGCTCATATTATTCCCTCTGCTAAAGAAAATACCACCGCCACTTTTTTGGCGCCTCTTTTTGAATTATTTATGCCACAGCAAACTGCGCAGCCCTCAACGCCAAGCCACAGTTTTTTGCCAAACCTAACATCTCAGGCTTTATCCTTACCGGTATCGCCAGAAATTTTGGCCTCACTTTTGGCAAACACCGTAAGTAAAACACCTAATAATGAAGAAACCGCGCCGCACATTCCTCAAGAAAGCCAAGCGGCACTGCCGACAAAAACTTCCCCGGAGTATCTTATAAGCGGCAATACAGCTATAAATAAAGGTGAAGAATCAGTGCAAAGCATAAAGCAAGAATATACTGTTGTATCGGCCTTAACACCGGCAGAGCGCCAAGAAGCACTATCTATAATCAGCAATTTAGTAACTGAACTTTATGCAAACGGGGATATTGAGCCGAATGCACAAAAGCTCTGCGCTTTTATTGAACATCTTTTTATTAAAGATAGTAAATCGGCACAAGAATTAGCATCTAAACTCTTATTCTTAACACAGGAAATGCAAATACGCTTAGAATTACTGGAAAGAGTGCTCGAGCGCTCTTCTTTACCACAAAAAGAAGCTTTATTGCAACAGACAGGCCGGCTATTACAGCAAAACATTATATTGCAAGAGCAACGGCCGCTCTGTTTGCAATTTCCCCTGTTTTTTGCTAAACAGCCATTTACCGCCGAGCTATATATTTACCGCCGTAAAAAGGCAAAGCAAACAATCGACCCTCATCAGGCCACTGTATTATTGGCTTTAAACACCGAGCACCTGGGGCGTTTAGAAGCTTTGATTCGCTTACGGCAAAAAGATTTAGATATTAAGCTGGAAGTTAGCCGTTTAGAAGCTATAGATTTCATGAAAAAACAAAGCCCTGCCTTAAGTACTTTGCTGGCAAAAGCCGGTTATCGTTTAAATAGCGCCATCGTACAACCCCTAACAAAAAAAACATCTCCGCAAACAGCGGAGCAAGTATTGGAAGAATTTCATCTGCGATCAAAACATCTGGTAGATATACAGGTGTAGTTTTTAGTTGGATAGGGAATATGGAAAAAAATATAAATAATACAAAAGCTGCGGCTTTAAAATACGATCCTGCTCAAGATGATATACCGCTGCTTACCGCCTTTGGGCAAGGTCATCTTGCGGAAAAAATCATCGCTTTAGCCGAACAAGAACGTATACCAATAGTCTACGATGCGGCGCTCGCCGAAATGTTGGGTAAAATGAATGTGGGCGCCGAAATACCGCCCGAGCTTTATGCTGTTGTAGCGCAAATTTTAGTATTTATAAGTGAAAGTGATTCAGCTTATGCGCAAAAAATGCAACCGCTTAAAAGTTAACGCGGCTTTAAACTGCGATATTAGTTCTAAAGGAGACGAATATGAATTATATTGAACCTTTGAACCAAAGTTTGCCCTCAGCGGTTTTGCTTAAAACTGAAGAAGGGAATAATAGCTCTGGCCAAGATGGCGAGGAATTTTCCTCTGTGCTTAATAAGGCTGTAACACGCAATCTTGAAGAAAATGTTATAGCCGACTTAAACAAAGCTGGTTCTTATATTCCCGGTGATTCACTGGGTTATATGCAATCTATGCTGCTAAATGAGGCGCAAAATGGAGAAGTTACCGGTAATGAAATGCTGATCTTCCTGCTTATGTCTATGATGCAGGAGTTTAAAAACAGCGACCTAACACCGCTTATTTCTGCTATGACTGCCTTAATGCCCTCGCAAAACTCAGGGGCTGTTCCTTATATGCCACCTTCACTACCAAACCAAAGCTGGCTTCCTAACACACTGCCGAGTGTTACAAACACCGGTAACCGCAGCCCCCAAACCTTGAATCGGCTAATAAGCCAATTCAAAGTGGAAAGCAATGAACGTTACCGACCAAACCGTAATGGCAATACTTATTGCAATATATTTGTGTGGGATGTAACGCGCGCCCTGGGTTGCGAAATACCACATTATATAGATAAAGAAAGTGGCGATCCGCGTTACTACCCTAATGTTAAGAATGCTTATGAATTAGATGCCAACGGTGTTTGTGACTGGCTGATCAGGCGCGGGGAAGATCAGGGCTGGCGTATGGTAACGGCGGCTGAAGCTCAAAAATATGCTAATGCAGGGTATCCGGTGGTTTCTGCCTGGCAAAATAAAAGCGGCGGCGCCGGACATGTACAAATTGTCTGCCCCTCTAAAGACGGAGAATATAACCAGTCACTTGGTGTAACGGTAGCTCAAGCAGGCATACGAAATTATTCATATGCTCATATCAAAGAGACCATGAGCGTAGATAAAATACCGCAAACCCGCTATTATGTTCATGCTTAGCTTTCAATTATTTAATAAAAAATATTCCGGGGGGCTTAAATGAACCCAAACACCGATTTTTATCAACTACTGCAAGTGAACCTTAACGCAAAGAAAGAGGATATTATTTCCGCCTACCGGCGCCTTTCTAAGCTTTATCACCCCGATATAAGCGGCTTGCCCCAAGCTCAAGAGCGGATGGCCCAAATCAATATAGCTTATGATACGCTAAGTAACGATACAAAACGGCAAGCATATAATAATACCTTGAACAAAGAAAACGAATCTGTAGAATTGGCAGCCGCAGAAGCAAAAGAAATAATTAATAAGTATTTTACTGCTTTACTTAAATGTGATTATCAAAAAGCCTTTCATTTACTAGATATTGGCGACCGGCTGCGGGTTGGGGTAAGGGCTTTTACTGAATGGCGAAAAGCCGTGCATAATTTATATGAAATATTGGAGTTCAAAATTCATCAAGGCCAATATATTGCCGGTTTAGTACTGGAAAACACTCATTATAACACCGCTATTAAATTTATAATAGATGTATGGGAAAAAGATCATAGCTGTGGAAGAATAGAAAGCTATTCCCTTACTAAATATGTGGTTTTTGAAGATGGTAATCCCGGTGTTTATTTAGGGTATCTGGATTTAGACGAAATTGCTAAAACACTCGGTTCACAAGCAAGAGAGTTAGAACAAAACTTAATGCGGGAAAATTGGCAAGAGCATTTGCGTAACTATGATAGTATAAGCGGGCTTTTAACCCGTGAGGGTTTACTTCTTGAAAGCAGAAGGGAACTTTACAGGGCTGTGCGCTATAGACAACCATTAATAGTAGCCTTATTCTCTTTAGAAACGAATGATCATTCCTCCACTAGGCTCTTTACCCCTTGTCTGCAAGCTGCGGCACAAGCATTAAAAAAATCTCTGCGACTTACAGATATACCAGCCTACTTAGGCAATGGGCTATTTGCGGTACTATTTTTCGAGCTTAAAAAACGTCATGCTACTTTGATAATCGAGCGTACACTTAAAAAAACCGAACAAGCCGCCGGCGCCATATTTAAAGAAGGCATAAGCGCATCTTACGCTTACGAGCCCTATAATGGCGGAAACCTGGATAACTATTTAAATCGATTGGCGGCAAAACTATAATCTATTTATGAAAAATAAATACAAAAATAGCCAGTGGTGGATTCACTGACTATTCTCGCCCCCATTTTTTTCTTGAACCTTGCAGAATATTTCTTTGTATTGGCATACCTTTGGTTACACGTTTAATGATAACCCCGCTTTTTTGTGATGGTGCGGCTCATCCGTATCCAATACCCATTGACACCATTTTTACGAGACGGTTCTCATGTTCAATGCTTTTAACGAAAATGCAGTTCAATCCACGATCCACTTCTGCTACAAGGCGCCTATCTTTTGCGGTTAGGAGTTCCACATTGTCCAAGCATTTGCTTTAATCAAGACTTGCAAGAGCCAAAATTAGGTTGTTACGCCATCTTTTTCCCTTGCTCTGTTGGACAACTATATATTAACACATTGGTCTTTGATTGTCAAGTAGTTTTTTGAAAAAAATTTAAAAAACTTTTATAAACTGTAATAATTTTTACTAATGTTACTAATGGGAGTTGCAATTATAAACATATCCACTTCTAGCATCTATTTTGATTTTTGAACCCACACGCAATACAGAAGTAGCATTTTCGGCTGCATATATTACCGCTAAATCTAAAGCGCAACCGGCTGCAACAATGCCGGAATCGACCGCGCTCTCTTCAGTAATGATACCGGAACATTGCCGCATCAAATGTAATATATCATTAGTGGTACAAGGTACTGCCAAAATGTCTCCTGCCATAAACAAACCAAGGTCTTTTTTAATATCTTTGATCACGCAAACCCGGCCGCTTACGCTCTCTGCGCCATTACCAAGGCCCTTCAGCAACACATTTCCTACTATATGAACTTCCAATGTATTGGTGATACCGGCTAAATGCCGGGAGCTTCCGGTAATTACTACGATATCGCCACTTTTTACAAAACCACTTTCCTCTACCTTATTCAGCACTTCGCTGAATAAATCTTGCTCATTTTGTATAAAACCATTCATTAAAGGAGTAATGCCCCAGCTCAAGGCCATTTGCATATAAACTTTTTCATTTGGGGTAAGCGCGATGATTGGAATGCCGGGACGAAAGCTTGATATTGTACGCGCACTATTGCCATTTAAGGTGACCACAATAATAGCTGCCGCACCTAAATCTTGCGCCGCCCGGCAAGTAGCGTCGCCTATGGCATTGGTTATACCGCCTCCCAGGCTTACATGATGATATTCATGTTTGCCAAAAGTTGAATAATCTATTTTAGATTCGGTCTTTTCGGCGATCTTGCTCATGGTTTCCAAACTTTTAAGAGCAAACTCCCCTATTGCCGTTTCCCCCGAGAGCATTACGGCGCTTGTTCCATCATAGATCGCATTGGCTACATCGGTGACCTCGGCTCTGGTGGGAAGATGATTATGTATCATAGATTCCAGCATTTGGGTAGCAGTAATAACTTTTTTCCCCGCCCGGCAACAACGGGCGATTATATTTTTTTGAATAGAGGGTAATTCCTCAAAAGCTATCTCTACCCCCATATCGCCGCGGGCTATCATGATCCCATCTGCAATATTGATGATCTCTTCAATATTCTTTACTCCCGCACTATTTTCAATTTTGGCAATCAAACCAATATCGAAGTTGCCATTATTTTGTAAAAAACGGCGCGCTTCTTTTACATCTTGGGCAGTTCTTACAAAAGAAAGCGCTATATAATCTACGTTGTTTTCCACCCCTACCAGTAAATCTGCTTTATCGTTTTCGCTTAAAAAAGGCATATCAATAGACACGCCCGGCACATTGATGCTTTTGCTATCTTTAAGTATACCACCGCTTACAATATCGCATAAAATATCCGTTTCCGTTGTTGATTTAACTTTCAGCTCGATTAAGCCATCGTCGATGAAAATAACGTCGTTGGCACAAAGATTACGTGGCAGATGCATATAGGTAGTAGAAACCATAGCGCTGTTTCCCAGCAATTCGTTGGTGGTTAAGATGAATTCGTTGCCGGCTATAAGCTCGCAAGAACCATCTTGCAGCTTACGTGTTCTTATTTCAGGGCCCTTGGTATCTAGCAAAATCGCCAGCGGCAAATTCAGTTCTTGCCTGAGTTTTTTAAGCCTGCCAATTGTTTTTGCATGCTCTGTACGTACACCGTGAGAAAAATTGATCCTTGCTACATTCATGCCTGCAAGTATCATTTTTTTTAGCATTTCCTCGCTTGCGCAAGCTGGTCCCACTGTGCAAATTATCTTTGTTTTTCGCATTATACACCACAATCTTTCTATATTAGCCACAAAGGCTTCTTTTTATGCACGCAAAAAAGGTTCGCCCCGCAATTACATACGAACCCTTTTTGCTACGGTATTGCTTTAGCCATGTTACCTCCTTTTTTCGGTTTCTTGGGGAACCAACCCTGGCATTCATATTGCGCATACCAGTACTTTCGGTAACCCGTGGCTTTCACACTACCCTGAAGTGCTCTTTTCAGCGGCTTCAGCTAATTCCATTATACCACAAATAGCTAAAAAGTCAAGGATTTTTTGCCAAAAACTATAAATTATTAAAAAAGTTACTTAACAAATCTTATTTTTGATTTTGTTCTTGCCATTTTGCTAATTGTGCGGCTAAATCGGTATTCAACGGCGGTTCATTCTTCTTTTGCATTTTTATATAATTACTTACATCATTTTTATTGGCTCCGGCGCTGGTACGGCGTTTTTCAAAATCCGCTACTCTTTCCCGATATCCGCACATGCAAAAAAATATGCGTTTTTCGCCTTCGCCACGTATTTCGAGTTTCTTATGGCAATTGGGGCAACGGGCATTGGTTTCCATAGTTATGTTTTTCCTATACCCACATTCCCGATCCGGGCAAATGCGCATAACCCCTTTTTTCCCTTTAACTTCCAGCAAAAGCTGACCGCAAGCCGGGCATTTTTCCCGCGTTATATTATCATGCACATATTTAGCAGTACTGGCTACGACCACAGAAACAAGTTTAGCTGCATATTCCCGCATATTTGCGGTAAATTCTGTACTAACCGCCACTCCTTTGCCAATTAAGGCCAGCTCTTGCTCCCATTTCGCCGTAAGTTCGCAAGATTTTAGATCCCCCGGTACTATGGAAATAAGTTGTATTCCCTTAGAAGTAGGTATGATCTCTTTGCCTCTGCGCTCTATGTAAAAAGAATCGAAGAGCTTTTCGATAATATCTGCGCGCGTGGCTACGGTGCCCAAACCGCTGGTAGCTTTCAGTACATTGCGCAAATCGCCGCTTAGCTGCTTTTCATTGGGGTTTTCCATAGCGGTGAGCAAAGTGGCTTCATTAAAGCGTTGAGGCGGCTTAGTTTTTCCGCTTTCTATAATACAAGTAGGCGCCGCTAGCCGGTCTCCCTGATTGATAAAGGGCAGGGTTTGTTCCTTTATATCGGAATCGTCCTCTTCCTCGGGAATCAATACCTTGCCATAAGCCAGTTTCCAGCCGCTAGCTTTAACAGTTTTACCTTTAGCATAAAAACGCTCTTCTCCTATCTTAAAAGTTAGTTTTGTCTCCTCATACTCAAAAGGAGGAGAAAGTACCGCTAAAAAGCGCCGCACCACCAAATCGTAGATATTGAGCTCTTGGGGCGAAAGCCTAGTGAGATATACAGGCTCTTCCGTAGGGATAATGGCGTGATGATCCCCCACCTTACTGTTATCCACCAAATAGCGAGTACTAAGAGGGCGCTTTTGCAGTAAGGCCGCAGCCATTTCCTTATACTCCCCTACGGCAATGCTTTTTAATCGCTCGGGCAGGGTGGCAACTACATCGTCGGAAATATAGCGGGAATCTGTACGGGGATAAGTAAGCAGCTTATGGCGTTCATAAAGAGCTTGCATATAAGAAAGCGTTTCTATAGCGGAATAGGCATATTTGCGGTTTGCATCTCTTTGCAGCTCGGTAAGATCATAGGCGGCTGGCGGGTTTTGCTGCTTATATTGCTTTTTTACTTCCAGCGCCAGTGCAGGTTTACCGGCAATTTTCTTCAAAATGGCTTCAGCATCTTTTTTATCGAAAAGACGGGTCTGCTTATTGCCCGATGCCCAGGTGGCGCTAAAACCATCAAATTTAGCCTTTAGTGTATAGTATTCAACGGGAACAAAATTCTTAATCTCCTGTTCCCGATTCACAATCATTGCTAAAGTGGGCGTTTGTACGCGGCCTGCGGAAAGCCGCGCATTATGCTTACAGGTTAATGCCCTGGTAACATTCAAACCAACCAGCCAATCGGCTTCGGCGCGGGCTTGAGCAGATAAAAACAGATTATTATATTCTGCTAAGGGCCGTAGGTTGTTAAAGCCTTCCCGCAGCGCTTTATCGGTTTGAGAAGAAACCCATAGCCGTTTAGCAGGTTTTTTACATCCCGCTTTCAATAATATCCATCGAGCCACCAGTTCGCCTTCACGGCCGGAATCGGTAGCAACAATAATTTCAGTAATATCGGCTCTTTTAAGCAGATCTTGCACTATACGGTATTGCTTGGCGCTTTCCTTAATTACAGTAAGCTGCATTTTAGCAGGGAGCATGGGTAAAGATTCTAAGCTCCAGGTTTTAAGATCCTTATTATATACTTCCGGGTCTGCTAATGTAACCAGGTGCCCCAAGGCCCAGGTAACAATATATTTATCCCCAATAATGCACCCTTCACTTTTTTGTTTACAACCTAAGTTTCTTGCAATATCCCGTGCTACAGAGGGCTTTTCAGCCAATACCAATGATTTTGCCATATATAAATATCACCCGCCCCAAATCTTTTTTCCAAAAAGGAATCTATTTTTTATGGATGCCTTGATTTACTCCGAATTGCCAGATTCATTAGCAATTTTTTCGCCTAGCAAGGCGGAGGAGCTGAAGCGTAGCCTAAAGTTACATGAAGCAACAACAAAGCAGTCTAGGCGGAAAAAGGGCAGCGAAGATGGTGATGAGTGGGTATTTAGAGGCGCCCATATATATTATTACATAAGTGAGCGTGAAAAATCAAGGGTGCAATTAATGAGGATTAATAGAAAAGATGACAAGATAAATCTACCAATGACAAGATAAATCTGCTTATGACAAGATAAATCATGCGTTTTTTCTCCCATAAGGATTGAAACACCAAGCTGCTTCCGTTATAATAAAGGCAGGTTAGTATTTAGGTCACTTAGTCATAAAAAAGCTCCTTTGGCCATGCTGGGTTGTGAGTTTTTTGAGCATATATTTTATATGAAGAGGGTAAATATGACTAAAGAATATCTTAAACGGGTAGAGCGGTTAAAAGACCTTTTACTCAACACCCGACCGGAAATGGATTTGGAAAATGCCCGCCTGCTCACGCAGGGTTTTCGTGAGGCCGAGGGTTTGCCCTTGATTCTACGTAAAGCGCATGCGATTCGTAAGCAATGCAGGGAAAAAACTATCTTCATAAATGAGGATGAGCTTATTGTGGGTAATTCCGGTAGCAAGCTGCGCGGGGGTATTCTGTGCGCCGATTCCTGCTGGAGCGTGCTGGACACAGAGCTAGAAAGCATAAGCAGCCGCCCTTACGACCCGTTCTACCTTAGCGGCGCAGATAAAACAATATTCGAGCAGGAAATTAAACCGTATTGGCAGGGCCGCTCCAATTATGAACAGTGGCTGCGGCAAATACCGCCTTCAACACGCCAATTACGTGACAACGGGGTTATTTATATAGACCGTAAAGCAGTGCGTGGCTTCGGTGAAACTACTGCCGGTTATTCTTGGCTACTAAAAGACGGTTTACAGGGCATCTGCGCCGCCATAGAAGAACGGCGCTCCCGCTTAGACCTAACCTACCCCGGCGATCTTTCTCAAGATACCTTTCTTCAGGCACTCTTAATAGTGGCAGAGGGACTCGGCATACTTTCCGGCCGTTACTCTGCATTAGCCAGCGAGTTGGCAGAAAAAGAATTGAACCATGCCCGCCGGGCGGAGTTGCGGCAAATAGCCGCTGTCTGCGCCAACGTACCATGGCGCCCTGCCGCCACCTTTCATGAAGCCCTGCAATCTTTGTATTTCTATCAGACCATAATTTTTATGGAGCAAAATGCTGCCAGCTATAATCCGGGCCGCTTAGATCAATATTTACTGCCTTACTATCGAGCAGATATACAAGCGGGGCGCTTAAATGAAGAACAAGCCCAAGAACTTCTGGATTGCCTTTGGCTCAAATTCAGCGAGCCTTGCCTTTTTCAAGACGCGCAAACAGCTGAATTCGCCGCGGGGTATCCCATGTTTCAAAATGTATGTGTAGGAGGCGTAGATAACACCGGCTGCGACGCTGTAAATGAGCTTTCATATTTAATTATACAAGCTACCATGGATGTGCAGCTGTATCAACCTTCCCTGTCTGTTCGTTACAGTTTAGCCAAAAACCCCTTAGATTTTCTACGAAAAGTAGTCGATTTGATTGCCCTGGGCACAGGTTTTCCGGCTTTCCATAATGACGATATGGGCATACGTATGTTGATGAATAAAGGCGTACCTTTAAAAGAAGCTTATGATTGGAACCCTTGCGGCTGCGTAGAAACCAACCTGGAAGGACGAATGCGCCAATATACGGCTTTGGCCGACATCAATTTAGGCAGCGTGATAGAGTTGGCTTTAAATGATGGAGTGTGCCAAAAAAGCGGAGAACGCATCGGCGCCGCCAGCGGTATAGCCAGCACTTTTACCTGCTTCGAGCAATTTATAGATGCGGTAAAGGAACAATACACCTATATCATAAACGCCGTAACTCTGGGTTCCCATGTGATTGATGATATCTGTTTCTTACGCCCCTGCCCGGCTCTCTCTTTAACTTTTAAAGATTGTATAGAAAAAGCTTTAGACTATTCGGCGGGAGGAGCAAAATATAATTGCGGCAATGGCATTATCCTAATCGGCGTAGCCGATTTCATTAACAGCATAGCTGCTGTGCGCAAATTGGTATATGAAGAACAACACTTGACTATGGCAGAGCTTTGCCAAGCTTTAAAGGCAGATTTTATGGGCTATGAACAAATTCACCAACAATGTCTGGCTGCCCCCAAGTACGGTAATGACGACGAAGCGGCGGATGAAACAGTAGCCACTCTCTTTACTTTTTTAGCAGATGAAATTGAACGATATAGCGGAAAATTCGGGCCCCTTACCCCAGGCATTCTGCCTGTTTCTGGCAATACTCCCTTTGGTTTGGAAGTAGGCGCCCTTCCTTCGGGGCGTAAAGCTTACAAACCGCTGGCAGATGGAGTTAGTCCCAGCGGCGGCACAGATAAAGACGGCCCCACGGCAGTGCTAAAATCTGTATCGCAAATTCCCCACGGACGTTTTGTGCAAGGCACTTTGCTGAATATGAAAATTGAGCCGGCGCTACTTAGTAGCGAAGAGGGTGTATCGCAACTAATAGCCTTATTAAAAAGCCTATGTAGCCTAGGCGTTTATCATGTACAATTCAATGTTATAGATCAAAAAAAGCTCATAGCGGCGCAAAAAAACCCGGAACGCTATCGCGGTTTACTTGTAAGAGTAGCAGGGTATACCGCTTATTTTACGGAATTGGGTGTAGATGTGCAAAATGAAATAATCGCGCGTACGGTACTAAAATAAAAGGAGCTAAGCCATGCGCCTGTTCATAGCTATTGAATTCCCTCCCCCGGTAAAGAAACTATTGGCCGAATATGCCGCTACAATTGGCGCGCTTGCTCTGCGCGCCAATATAACTTTACAAGAAAACTTTCATCTTACACTGGCTTTTTTAGGTGATACGCTAACTGTAACAGAAACTTGTACAGCCTTAAGTGAGATACAAAGCGCAGCCTTCAAACTCTATAGCGATAAGGTAGGCTTATTTAAACGCAGCCATGGAAATATCTATTGGCTGGGTTTAAAAAGCAGCAGCGAATTACAGGCCCTGCATGAGCAGCTTAGCAACTCCCTAGCTAAAATGGGCATGATAGCGGAAAAACGGCCCTTTTCACCTCATATTACCTTAGCCCGCGATGTGCAAAGTTTAAGCGGGGAATTAGCTGTGCCACCGCGTTTTATTGTAAATGCTACTGCTTTGTCATTGATGAATTCCGAGAGGATAAAAGGGCTTTTAACCTATACCACTATATATGAAAAACGCTTTGAAGAGCAGGCAGGATAAAATACATGATATAGAGAATAAATAAGCTGAAATTGAAATTATTTTTTAAGGAGGAGGATTTATGAAAACAACCATCGTTGATCAACACAAATCGTCCCTGGGAATGAACGCCAACTTGGCCACCATTATTATTTTCGCCGCCATGCTTGTTGTTTCGTGGATACCTTACCTACGCTGGGTTGCCTGGGCTGTACCGCTGGTTATTATGAACATGGAAAAGGATAGCGCCTTTGTTAAATTTCAAGCAGCTCAAGCCCTTGTTTTAGGTGTCGCAAGCGCGGCTTGTTCTTTCGTGCTACAAATCTTCATCTGGATATTAATGCCCAAAAATATTTATCGCGCCTTAGATTATGCAATGGGCGGAAACTGGGGCATTTGGGCATTTCTCGGTACACTCGCCACTATTATTGGGCTAGCCTTCACAATAATAGAAATTTACCTTATTGTAACTTCTTATGACTGGAAACAAGTTGAGTTGCCTATTGCCGGTCCGATTGCTACAAAAGTAAGCGGACAAGCTTAAAACTAAAATATGGGCGCCATAAAGCCATGTCGGCAGCAGCTTTGCAAGCTGCGTTCGGCATGGCTTTTTTGTATTGTTCCATACACTTTCTCCCATCAGACATTTTTGTCAACCCACTCGTCATAATAAGCAAGCTGCAAATCCGTATGGAACCAATGCTCACTTCCTTCTAAAACATCCAGATTGCAAGCAAACCTATTAGCAAACCTTTCAACAATCACCCGTTCCGTAAGATTATCCGCCGAACCGTAGAGGATTGACGTCGGAGTTTTCCACTTGTTAATCGGATTTTTTTTTACATAACAATAATAATCCCAACTTAGTATTTCGCCCATTGTAGTTGGGATTTCCTGTTTATCTTTCAACTCCTGCTCACTTATATTAGACCATCTCATCATATTCTGTATTAAGCGTTCCATATCAAGTATCGGTGAGAGAAAAAGGCATTTTCTAAGAGGTAAGTCTTTGTAGGCAAGCAAACTGAAATATGCGCCTAAACTGTTGCCATACAAGCAAATATCGCTCCAGTTTCGTTGAGCATACTTGCTGATCGTGTTAAGGTCTAGGACGCTGTTCCAGACTGTGCAGGGATAATTAGCCGTTAGGCGTTCACCATGTTCGGGAAGGTCGAAGCTAAGAACCTGATAGCCCTTAGGAACGGATTTTTCAGCGAAACCTCTTGCATCCTCTTTATCCGATAGTTTTCCATGAACATATATGTAGCCGATGTTCGATTTTTCGCCCCACAAAATTGCTGGTATGCTTTCGATAATTATGGATTCCTTCTTCATCATTCACTCCAAGTTTTAATAGCTGCTGAACAAACAAAGATAGCCATATAATGCTGGATTTTTATGCATTTTTATGCTTTAATAGACGCAAGGTAAACGAACAAAAACAATAGCATCCTATTTGAGATTTACATCTTCCCAACACGGGGTTATAATACCTCGCCCGCAGATAGATACTCCTGGTTTCCTTATCGAAATACTCCCCACAATAACGCCATGGGTTTGCGTCTAATGCAGCGTCTTGCCCTGATATCTCACGCTCTTTACCGAAGCAGTCATAATCGTATTGCTACAGGACAATACCATCACTGCTCGCTAATTGTACCACATCGCCATGGCCGTTGAACAGGAAGAACTTTTGTGTTCCGGCGGTTTCGGAAAGCAATAGATTGATGCTACGTACATAACGCTCCACTACAGTGCCGCCGTTAAGATCGGCGGCACTGTTCGCACCGTATTATAGATTTTTATGCCGCCAGCCATGGCGATAAAGCTCATATTGTCGTTGGTAAAATTGCAAGTATAATTATTACCGTAATATTAAAGAATCTAATATTTTTGTTGCTACATTCAGGCATTCATCTGCTGTTTTAGGATTGTCTTTAAATCTAATAGACCATACTGAGCTGATGTGGGCTGCCAATTCTTCAGCATCTTTAGCTTTATAAATTTTCTCACCAACTTCACAAACAGCTTGATAGTAATTGTTGTTCTCCCAAGATTCTTCAGCAGTTTTTTCAATTTCAAACAACTCGTTCAAGTATAATGTGACTGTTTTAAAATCCTGTGACAATTCGGTAGTACCAACGAAGCCTTCTTTCCATCCTGAATCTTCATCAATAACACATTCTTCAATTAAAAAACATGTTTTTGGGTATTGTTTAAACCCCGGTAACAAAAAATAGCGATCACTTGCTGCTGAAGCGTTTTCATACAAAGAATATAGCCCTAATTCTTTTATTT
>WRKD01000203.1 GCA_009778255.1 Bacillota bacterium | reverse complement strand
ATCAAGTCCGCAATGACGGGGATATTTAGGTAATTAGTCTCATTTTGATCATTTTGTTAGTGTTTATTCTGGTTTCTAGAGGTGCCCTTGAGATAAATAATGGGGCGAATACCTCATTTTTTTTCATATAAAAGCAGATCCCAAACTATATTTTTCGGGATAAGAGAAATAAAAAATACCTGCCTTTTGTGCGAGAATTGGCATATTTAGCAGGTATTTTTCTGTGGAGCTACTGGGGAGACTCGAACTCCCGACCTATTGATTACGAATCAATTGCTCTACCAACTGAGCTACAGTAGCAAATTATGAAATAATCAAGCGAATACTTACAAGTGAGTTAGCTCATTGCGAATGCGCTGCTCTGCCATTGAGCCACATCAGCGTACTTAAATAAATACATTCAAGTAAGGGCTTATAAATATTCTATATGCTTAACTTCATTTAGTCAAGGGAAAATTGCAGTGGAAAGCAAAGGCGCTGGTATTGTGTGAATGAAGTATTTCGATTATTTAGAACTTTTTTTTTCATTATAAATGCATTGCATTAAAAGCCTCTTTATGATATCTTTATTATAACTTTGTCTATGATATATCTTTACATGAGGATACTCAATTTTATAAAGAGAGGTGATATTGGTGCTAGAGAATGTGCAAAAAATAGACCATATTGGAATTGCAGTGACAAGTATTGCGGAAGCGGCAAAGTTTTGGGAAAATACGCTGGGCTTAAAAATCACCGCTACCGAGGAAGTAGCAGAACAAAAGGTGATCACGGCTTTTATACCCTGTGGTGATAGTGAGGTAGAATTACTACAAGCCACAGCCGAAGATAGCCCTATTGCTAAGTTTATTGAATCTAAAGGCTGCGGTATTCAACATATCGCATTTAGAGTAGACGATATTGAGGCAGCCTTGGCAGAATTAAAAGCTCAGGGTATACGCTTGATCGATGAAAAACCTCGGCGCGGGGCGGGTGGCGCGCAAATTGCCTTTTTGCACCCCAAAGCCACAGGCGGTGTATTACTAGAATTATGCCAAAGATGAACTAAGAACATAGGAGGTAAAAAGATGGCAAATGAAACAAAGGCGGAGGTTCTGACCGCAAAACGTGAAAAAATTCTCATGGGCGGAGGGGCTAAAAAAATTGAAAAACAGCATGAAAGCGGTAAAATGACTGCCCGCGAGCGCTTGGCATCTTTGCTGGACGAAGGCAGTTTTGTGGAACTGGATCAATTTGTAGCTCACCGCGGAACAGAATTTGGTATGGCAGCAACCATTGCCCCGGGAGAAGGCGTGGTTACCGGCTATGGTACTATCGACGGACGGCTGACTTATGTGTTTTCTCAGGATTTTACGGTGCTGGGCGGTTCTTTGGGAGAAATGCATGCGGCTAAGATTTGCAAAGTTATGGATTTAGCCGTAAAGGTTGGCGCCCCCCTCATCGGCATCAATGACAGCGGCGGAGCGCGTATTCAAGAAGGTGTAGACGCGCTGAACGGCTACGGCGAGATTTTTAAGCGCAATACGCTTGCTTCCGGCGTGATACCACAGCTTTCGGTAATTATGGGCCCCTGCGCGGGTGGTGCGGTATATTCTCCCGCTTTGACCGATTTTGTGTTCATGGTCAATAAGGCGAATATGTTTATTACCGGCCCACAGGTGATTAAAGCAGTAACCGGCGAAGATGTCAGTTCCGAGGAATTGGGCGGCGCTATGACCCATAATCGTTTAAGCGGCAATGCTCATTTTTACGCTGCCGATGAAGCGGAGTGTATTGGGCAAATTAAAAAGCTTATGAGTTATCTGCCTGCCAATAATCTGGAAGGCGCGCCGGTTTTCGCCTGCCAAGACCCGGCCGAACGTATGGATGAGGTTTTACTTAGCGTGGTGCCGGAAGACGCCAATAAAGCATATGATATGCATCAAGTGATCGAAGCAATAGCCGACGAGCACGATTTCTTCGAAGTTCAAGCTCATTATGCTGGCAATATCCTTACGGGGTTGATCCGCCTTAACGGTATAAGCGTGGGCGTTATTGCCAATCAGCCGAAAAATATGGCTGGTTGTCTGGATATAGATTGCTCGGATAAAGCCAGCCGTTTCATCCGCTTTTGCGACGCCTTCGGTTTACCGTTACTAACTTTTGTAGATACCCCCGGCTATTTGCCCGGCGTGGCGCAGGAGCATGGCGGAATCATTCGTCATGGCGCCAAACTATTGTATTCTTATTCTGAAGCGACCGTACCGAAATTGACTGTTATCACGCGTAAAGCTTATGGCGGAGCTTACTTAGCTATGTGCGCCAAAGCTTTAGGCGCCGACGTTTCTATTGCCTGGCCCACCGCGCAAATAGCCGTCATGGGCGCCCAGGGCGCAGCGAATATCGTGTTCCGCAAAGATATAGATGCTGCAGAGAACCCTCAAGCTAAGCGGGCGGAGAAAATTGCCGAGTATGAGGAAAAATTCTCTAACCCATATTGCGCCGCTGAACGAGGTTTTGTGGATATGGTGATAGAGCCGGAACAAACACGGTATTATCTAATAAAATCTCTTGATTCGCTGATTACTAAAAAAGAGGCGCGTCCCGGTAAAAAACACGGCAATGTACCGCTGTAAAACGGAGGAAATGATAATATGATATCGTTAGAAACATTACAAATAGGACTCGATACTACGCTTGTAGGTATGGGTATGGTATTTTTAGTGCTGATAACGCTTGCCATTATTACCTGGTTGCTATCATCTATTGTAGACGGCAGTGTTTCACGCAAGCAAGATCGTAACGAGGCGCAGCAAACAACATATTTCACCGCGCCACCTCAAGCGCCGCCGCCGGTTAAACCAATTGAAGCGCCTATTACCGTTCCCGTTCCCGTTCCCGTCGCCTTGCCCGTTCCTGCTCCTGCCCTAATTGTTAAGGGCGTGAACGCCAAGACGGTAGCGGCTATAATTGGCGCAGTGAGCATAGCTTGCGAAAAACCAGTGGATCAGTTGCGTTTTATTGCCATCCGCCGAGCGCAAACCACTGCCAATGCCTGGTCTTCAAGCAGTACTGCAGATATTATTGCCAATAGACAAGCGTATCTTTAGAATAATAGATTAGGAGGAAAATAGTGTATGAAAAAGTATAATGTTACCGTAAATGGCGAGTTTTTTTCCGTTGAGGTGGAAGAAGTGGGTGATTTTGCTGTTAGCGCTCCCGTTTTTGCCCCGACGTCTATTCCCGCTCCTGTGGCAGCGCCAAAAGTTTCTGTTCCCGCTCCCGCCCCCGCCCCCGCTCCCGCTTCTACGCCCGTTCCTGCACCTGCTCCCGCACCTACTACGCCTGTTGCAACGGGTGGTAATACGGTGGCGAGCCCCTTACCAGGCACGGTTTTACGGGTCAATGTGGCGGTTGGCCAGGCGGTAAAAGCCGGAGATGTTTTACTGGTATTGGAAGCCATGAAAATGGAAAACGATATTACAGCGCCGGGTGCAGGAGTGGTAAGCGCCATACATGTAAACAGCGGTTCTACAGTACAAACAGGTGATGCTTTAATTTCTTTGTAATTTGCCGAGCATAGTATTGGGCAGGGAGGTGTAATATGGGTATTTTTCAGGCGCTATTTGGTTTTATTAAAGGCACCGGGTTTTATGCCATTCAATGGCAACAGGCTGTAATGATGTGCATAGCTTTTCTTTTCTTGTTTCTGGCTATAAAAAAAGACTTCGAGCCGCTGCTTCTAATACCCATATCCTTCGGCATGCTGCTGGCAAATATTCCTTTAAGCGGCATCATGGCAGCCCCTGTTTATGAGGTGGTTAACGGGGCACGGGTTTTAGACGCCAATGGTATACCTGTACTTAAAGAAATAGGCGGCTTACTTCATTATATGTATCAGGGCGATATGCTTGGCATATTCCCGCCTCTCATTTTTATGGGCATCGGCGCCATGACAGATTTTGGCCCGCTTATAGCCAACCCCAAAACATTGCTTTTAGGGGCGGCTTCTCAATTGGGTGTGTTCTTAACTTTTTGGGGCGCCTTGATGATCACCGAATTCATACCGGGTGTTGCTTTTACAGTGCAAGAAGCTGCTTCTACAGGAATAATAGGCGGAGCCGACGGCCCTACAGCCATTTATTTGGCAACCCGTTTGGCGCCAGATCTACTTAGCCCCATTGCGCTTTCCGCCTATTCTTATATGGCTTTGGTGCCGGTAATTATTCCGCCGGTTGCCCGGCTCTTTACCACTAAAAAAGAACGCCTGCAACATATGGATCAGCTTAAGCAGGTCAGCAAAACAACCAAGATATTATTTCCTATCATCACAACTTTGTTAATAGCTATGGTCGTTCCTCCAGTCGCCCCATTGATCGGTATGCTGATGTTGGGAAACCTGTTTCGGGAAAGCGGAGTGGTAGCCCGACTTACCGATACAGCTGCTAATGCCCTTATTAATATCGTCACTATCTTCTTGGGTGTCTCTGTAGGCGCTACAGCCAATGGTTTGCTTTTTTTACAAGCTAAAACTATCTCGATTTTTGTATTGGGTTGTTTGGCTTTTGCCGGTGGTACGGCAGGCGGCGTGCTTATAGCAAAAGTGATGAATTTGTTTTTACGTAAAAAAATCAATGTGCTTATTGGTGCGGCCGGGGTTTCCGCCGTGCCTATGGCGGCGCGGGTAGTACATAAAATGGCGCAAAAAGAAGATACGGATAATTGGATACTAATGCATGCCATGGGGCCGAATGTTGCCGGGGTCATCGGTACCGCAGTAGCTGCCGGCGTATTTCTGACTCTGTTCGGATAATTCAGAAAATGATTTGTGTTCTCGTTGATTCATGGAGTAGCATATGAGTACAGCAGGGGCAGGCGAATATGTGATTGTAGATGTGGAGACCAGCGGGTTGGATGCCGGTTTGGATGAGTTGATCGAGATCGCCGCCGTGAAGATGCGGCGGGGTTTGGCGGTAGAAGAATTTTCTACCTTTGTTAAAGCTGAACGCCCTATACCATCTTTTATCAGCAACCTTACCGGAATTCACGATGATATGCTGATTGATGCACCTTCATCGCAGGAAGCTGTTAATATGCTAGCTTCATTTATTGGGGCGGCGGAAATAGCCGCCCATAACGCTGAATTTGACGCCTCCTTTATACATCGCTATTGGCCGGATAAGCGGGTATGGCTGGATACAATAGCTCTTGCGCAAGTGGCTTATCCTTGCGCCCCCAGTTATTCATTGGCTAATTTATGTGAATATATTGATTTGAAAAATGAACGTGCCCATCGCGCTTTGGCAGATGCGCGTGTTACCGGCGCGCTTTTTTTACATGCGCGCAAGCAATTGGCTCAGTTGCCGTATACGGCAAAAAAAGATCTGCTGATGTTATCTGGGGAGAGTAATGCTCCTTTGGAAAGCATGATACGCCGTCAATGCACGTCTAAGGGCGCTGCTGCGGCGTCGGAAAAACCTCAAATTAAACCAGAACAGGTTACGGTTCGCGCTACCGATAAAAATTACCGCATCCCTTTGGAATCTATACATAATTATTTTCAGCCATCCGGCTTATTCGAACAGCGCATAGAAGGGTATGAATACCGTGAAGCGCAGCTTAAAATGGCTTTAGAAGTGGCAAACAGCCTCAATGAAGAAAAGTTTTTATTGGCGGAAGCAGGTACAGGAACCGGTAAATCTCTGGCTTACCTATTGCCGGCAGCTTTATTTGCCTTAAATTCCGGTCAAAAAGTAGCTGTAAGCACCCATACTAAAAACTTGCAAGAACAGCTTCTCCATAAAGATATACCACTGCTCTGGCAATTGCTGCAATGCCCCGTACAGGCAGTTGTTCTTAAAGGAAGGTCGAATTATTTATGCCGCCGCCTCTATCGCGCGCAACTTAGGCAACCGGGAGAAAATATGCGCTTATTTTTGATGCGTGTGGCCTCTTGGTTATCAGCAAGCCCGAGCGGAGACGGCGGGGAACTCAATATCAAGTCGTATGATAAATGGCGCTGGCAGCGTATTTGTGCTTCCAGCGAAAACTGTGACGCCGGCTGCCCGCATTTCAAAGGGAGTTGTTATGTTAACCGAGCCCGCCGCGAAGTGGAAAAAGCCGATATATTTATTCTTAATCATGCGCTATTATTAGCCAATGCGGCATGCGACAATGCTTTTTTACCGGAGCTGCCAAAGCTGATAATAGATGAAGCCCAGCATTTAGAGCGCGCCGCAGAAGATCAGTTTACCGCTCAAGTAGATTATTATAATATTCATTATTTACTTTCCCGCTTACAACGCAGCCGCGGCAGCGGTCTGGTAGAAATGCTGATGCGGCAGGCGGAAGCATTGCCCGGTCTTGAAATACAGAAGAAGAGTTTAATGCGCCATTTAGATGAAATATATGAAACTATTGACCAGAGCGGTAGGGCAGGCGAACAGTTTTTTGCTTTATTGCAACAGCTTTTTAACGCAGAAGCCGGTAATGATCTTTATTTGCCGGCGCGCTTACGCCTATTGCCCAATCACCGACGTCGTCCGGCTTGGCAGGATGTGCTTATTCTTGGGCAATCTTTAAGCGGTCTGCTTTCTTTATTAAGCCGCATATGCTTGCGCGCGGCGGAATCTTTATATGAAATGGCGCAGCTTTGTGAATATGAATTCAATGGACGAGAAGAATTGATCAGTATCGCGCTGAACTGTGAGGATATGAGTGGTGGCATTGGTAGGTTTTTGGCAGAACCAGCCGAAGACGGCAGCGATAATGTGGTCTGTTGGCTGGAATTTTCGGCTCGCGATAAAATGCCCAGCTTAAATATTGCTCCTATTGAAGTAAGCGGTTTACTGAAAACTAATCTATATGAGAAAACAGAAAGCCTGGTTTTAACATCTGCCACCATGACTACGGGCAGCGCTTCTTTTAGCTATTTTATGCAAAGACTGGGTTTAGATTTACTGGAAAAAGAACCTGAACGATTAGTATTGCCCTCGCCTTTTTTTTACCGTGAACAAGCTTTGCTTACAGTTTGCACGGCTTTGCCGGATTGGAGCAAAACCTCGGAATCAGCTGCTAATGAAGCAGTAGCCGGTGCTTTAATGCATTTGCTTAAAGCCTCACGCGGACGCGCTTTGGTGCTTTTTACTTCTCATGCCCAGTTGAAAGCGGTATATGTTCTATTGCAAGCCCCATTAGCCCAAGAAGGTATTACAGTATTAGCCCACGGAATTTCCGGCGAACCCTCTTTATTGTTGAAACGGCTGATGCGTGAACAGCGTTGCTGTATTCTTGGGGCCGCCAGTTTTTGGGAAGGCGTGGATGTATTGGGCAGCGCTTTATCTATGGTAGTGGTAGTGCGTTTGCCTTTTTGGCCGCCCAATAGACCCACCATTGCCGCAAAATTAGAACGTATAGACGCAGCGGGTGGTTCCAGCTTTTATGATTATAGTATACCACAGGCGGTTATTCGTTTTAAGCAGGGTTTTGGACGGCTGATACGTTCTTCGGAAGATAGCGGCGTGTTTTGCATACTGGATAAACGGATTCTTGAAAAAAGTTATGGCCACGTATTCATAAAATCGCTGCCGCAGATGAAGCGGCTAAGCGGCAGTGTAGGCGAACTGGCTAAAGAAATTAAAAATTGGCTGAAATAGTGTTTTAAGAGAATTTGCGCAGCCGTGCCTTGGGCAAGTGTTTATAGAGTAAAAGTTTTAATGATAATTCAAAGGAGCAGATAAATGAAAAATCTCAGCGGTAACGCCTTGCGTCAATGTTTTCTAGATTATTTCACTTCCGTAGGCCATACACCGGTAAAAAGCGCTTCTTTAATACCTTATGACGACCCCACGCTGCTCTTTACCAATGCAGGTATGGTGCAGTTTAAAGAGGTGTTTTTAGGACTTGATCAACGTCCTTATAAGCTGGCTGTAACATCCCAGCGTTGTTTACGTGCCGGCGGTAAGCATAATGACTTAGATACAGTGGGCCGTACTGCGCGTCACCATACCTTTTTTGAAATGATGGGCAATTTCTCTTTTGGTGCCTATTTTAAGCGCGAAGCAATAAACTATGCTTGGGAATTTTTAACAAAAGTGCTGGAAATGCCGGTTAACAGATTATATGCTACGGTATATGAGCAAGACGACGAGGCAGCTATGTTGTGGCAGGAAATAACCGGCCTGCCAAAAGAGCGCATTTTCCGTATAGGGGAAAAAGATAATTTTTGGTCTATGGGAGACACCGGACCCTGCGGACCTTGCAGCGAGATTTTTTATGACCGGGGTGAGGAATATAGTTGCGACGCCCCGCAATGCGCTATCGGCTCTTGTGATTGCGACCGCTGGATGGAGATTTGGAATTTGGTATTTATGCAATATGACCGGGATGAAAAAGGCATACTTACTCCCTTGCCTAAACCAAGTATCGATACAGGTTTAGGTTTGGAAAGAGTAGCTTCCATATTACAGGGCGCCAAAAGCAACTATGATACAGATTTATTGCACGGTTTGATCAAGGGCGTGGAAGAATTGAGCGGCCTTACTTATGACCCCGGTACAGCAGGCTTTCCTTTTCGCGTTATTGCCGATCATGCACGGGCTTGTTCTTTTTTAATAGCCGATGGCATTACCCCTTCCAATGAGGGGCGGGGCTATGTTTTACGCCGTATTCTACGTCGGGCGGCCCGTTTAGGAAGAAGATTGGGTTTAAACGAACCTTTCCTTTATCGTGTTTTTCCTTATGTACAAGCCAGTTTAGCAGATGCTTATCCTGAATTGACCGAACAGGCTGCACATATTGAAAAGGTTATTCGTGGTGAGGAAGAGCGCTTTAACACCACCTTAACAGAGGGCCTTCGTTATGCCCAGGGTATAATAGAAAAAACTTTAACAAAAAAAGCAGCGCAATTATCCGGGGACGATTTGTTTTTGCTCTACGATACTTATGGCTTCCCATTAGATTTAGCAAAAGATATTGCCGAGGAGCACGGCTTGGGCATTGACGAAGCAGATTTTGAAAAGGCTATGGCAAAGCAGCGCCAACGCGCTCGCAGCGCGCGCGAAGAAGCCTCTCCCGCCGATAACGCGGCGCAGCTTAGCTTGTTATTGAGCGATATTACGGCAAGTACATTTATTGGCTACGACACTTTGTGTGCTAAAGAAAAAATATTGGCGCTGCTTTTTGCAGGTATGCGGCAAGATAACCTAAGCCAAGGACAAAACGGCTATATAGTTTTATCGCGCAGCCCATTTTATGCCGAAAGCGGCGGTCAAGTAGGGGATAGCGGTTTAATATATGCTCCATCGGGATTAGCAAAGGTACTTGACACACAAAAGCTACCCAATGGGCAGATCATTTTGAAAGTGTTTATAGAGCAAGGGATAGTATATGAAGGCGCTGAAGTTCAAGCTCAAGTAGACAAAGCTAAACGCGCTGCCATAAGCCGCAATCATTCCGCTACCCATTTACTTCAACAGGCTTTACGCCATCATTTGGGAGATGATGCTCATCAGGCAGGATCTTTAGTTACTCAAGAACGTTTACGCTTCGATTTCAGCGCCCACACGCCGCTTTCCGCCAAGGAATTGAACGACATTGAGCAGGAGGTTAATGAGCAGGTATTAAATAATTTACTAATATCTACCCAAGAGATGAACATAGATGAAGCCAAAGCCGCTAAAGCACTGGCCTTTTTCGGAGATAAATATGGGGAACGAGTGCGGGTAGTGCGCATGGGAGATTATAGTATAGAGTTATGTGGTGGCGCGCATTGCTGTTTTACCGCCGAAATAGGGTCTTTTAAAATAATCAGCGAAGGCGGTATTGGCTCGGGTTTGCGGCGTATTGAAGCCGTAACAGGTTATGCGGCGTTGAATTATTATTCTGCGCAAGAGCAGCAGTTAGGGCGACTAGCCGCGCTTTTAAAAACCATACCCCAAGATGCGGAACGCAGATTGGAGAGTTTGCTGATTGAATATAAAACCCTGCAAAAGGAAATAGAAGCGGCGCATAGCTCTAAAACAAGAGAAAAGCTGACCGATATTTTAGCCGCAGCGCAAGAACAAGGAGGAATAAAAACACTGGTTGCTATGGTGGCGGCCCATAATATGGATTCTCTACGCCAAACACTCGATCTATTGCGAGATAATTTACCCGATGCAGCAATAGTGCTGGCTGCTACAACGGAAGATAAAGTACAGTTTGTAGCTTCTATGTCTAAAAAAGCGGTATCTGCCGGTCTGCATGCGGGGAAAATAATCAAGCAGGTGGCTGCTATTTGCGGAGGCAGCGGCGGTGGCCGGCCGGATATGGCTCAAGCCGGCGGTAAGGATAACCGACCGGAAAAGGTAGCGGAGGCTTTAGATATAGCGAAAGTGTTGATAAGCCGGCAAGAAAAACAATAATTGTTTTTTTAATAATTATTGACAAGAGCTTTTTTGAGGCATATAATTAGCATAATTATAAAACTCGGTAGGCGAGGCTACCTCAGGGATACGGATTGCTGCCGCGTAATAGTGGAGACACTATGAGCAGGTCAACAGTTTATGTCGAAACCAAGGCATTGACTAATGCAATTTCATCGCCCTGTGAAGCTGAAGCTTGAACGGTAGTAGGGCTGTATGCAGCTCTATGGCAAGGCCTGTGCAGCAGGCCGTTTATGAGTATTTACTCATGCCAGCTTTCTACCGTGGCATGAGTTTTTAGTTTTGGAGGTGAGAAAATGACTGCAGAACAAATGCGCCAAAGATTGCTTATGGCAGCTAGTCAAGATGTGCATAGCCTGCTTGAATCCTACGAAACCAGCTATGACGGCTACGATGAGGATCGGGCGAAACAGATGCGCGAGTATTATGGGGAGAATAAAATCAGCCATCAGAAAGGAGATACTCTGTTAAAACGTGTATTTGACGCTTTTGTGAATCCCTTCACTGTGGTGCTGTTTGTGATCGCAGCTATCTCTTTGGTGACAGATGTATTGTTGACACAGGCGCCAAAAGCCGATTATACAGCATTTATCATCATACTCAGTATGGTAATGATCAGTGGATTAATGCGTTTTACGCAGGAAGAACGTTCTAACCATGCTGCTGAAAAACTCTCCGAAATGGTGGAAACAACAATAGCCGTTAAGCGTGCAGAAATTGGCAAAGTAGAAATACCCATAGATGAAGTAGTGGTAGGGGATATTATTTATTTGGCGGCCGGAGATATGGTACCGGCTGATGTGAGAATTTTACAGGCAAAAGACTTGTTTATCAGTCAATCCTCTTTAACCGGTGAAAGCGAACCGCTGGAGAAAATTTGCAGCGCTATAAGCGACCCTGTTTTAAATCCTTTAGAACTAGATAATTTAGCTTTTATGGGCAGTAATGTAATAAGTGGTTCCGCCTTGGCTATAGTTATTAATGTGGGGGATTATACAATATTTGGCTCTTTAGCGCATCAGTTGAGCGGAGAAAAAGTGATCACTAGTTTCGAAAAAGGCGTAAACTCTGTTTCTTGGATACTAATACGCTTCATGCTGGTTATGGTTCCGGTTGTGCTATTGATAAATGGTTTTACAAAGGGAGATTGGCTACAGGCATTGCTATTCGCCATCTCTGTAGCTGTGGGCCTTACCCCGGAGATGCTACCGGTGATAGTCTCTGCCAATTTAGCTAAGGGCGCTTTTGCAATGTCAAAAAAACAGGTTATAGTTAAGCATTTGAATGCCATTCAGAATTTCGGAGCTATGAATGTACTATGTACAGATAAAACCGGCACCTTAACTCAAGATAGAGTAACGTTGATGTATTCCTTGGATATACATGGTAATGAAGATGAGCGAGTTCTGCGCCATGCTTTTTTAAATAGTTATTACCAAACCGGTTTAAAAAACCTGATGGATATTGCCATTATAAAATACTCCGAAGAAAGGCAATTGGTTGCGGATTGGCAAGGTTATTGTAAAGTAGACGAAATCCCTTTCGATTTTAACCGCCGCCGTATGAGCGTGGTGGTGGCTAATGGAAAAACACAGCTGATTACTAAAGGCGCCGTAGAGGAAATGCTTTCTATTTGCACTTATGCCGAATACCGCAATCAGGTCGAGCCAATGACGGAAGAGATCAAGCAAGAAATCATTGCCAAAGCAGCAGATTATAATAACAGAGGTATGCGTGTATTGGGTATAGCGCAAAAAAGCAACCCAGCCCCCATTGGCGCCTTTTCCGTAGCAGATGAATCCGATATGGTGTTTATGGGATATTTAGCATTTTTGGATCCGCCCAAGGAAAGCGCGGCTTTAGCTATACGCGCCCTTTCACATTTTGGTGTAGCGGTAAAAATACTCACCGGCGACAATGACGCTGTAACATGCTCCGTTTGCCGCCAAGTAGGTATTAAAGTAGATAATCTGCTTTTGGGCAACCAAATTGAACAAATGGACGAGAACGAGCTTTCCTTAGCTGTTGAAGAAACCAATGTGTATGCCAAGCTTTCGCCGCAGCAAAAGGCGCGCATTGTAGCGGCTTTGCGTTCCAATAGCCATACGGTGGGCTTTATGGGAGACGGTATAAACGACGCAGCAGCAATGCGTGTTTCAGATGTGGGCATTTCTGTAGATACGGCAGTGGATATTGCTAAAGAAAGCGCCAATATTATTTTGCTAGAGAAAGATCTAATGGTGCTGGAGCGGGGTGTGGTGGAAGGACGTAAAATATATGCCAATATTATAAAATATATTAAAATGACCGCCAGCTCTAATTTTGGCAATATGTTTTCTGTACTGGCAGCCAGCGCTTTTTTGCCTTTCCTGCCTATGCTGCCCATTCATATTCTATTATTGAATTTGATTTACGATATTTCTTGCGCTACTATTCCTTGGGATAATGTAGACGCTGCTTATCTAAAAAAACCTCGGCAATGGGACCCCTCGTCAATTAGTAAATTTATGCTGTGGATAGGGCCTACCAGCTCTGTTTTTGATGTCACTACCTATATTTTACTCTATTTCTTTATTTGCCCTTTAGCCTGCGGTGGCGCTTTCCCAGCTTTAAGCCAGCCGGCGCAAGCGGCTTTTATAGGATTATTCCATGCCGGATGGTTTGTCGAATCTATGTGGTCCCAAACTTTAGTTATTCATATGATACGTACGCCTAAAATTCCTTTCGTACAAAGTCATGCCAGTTGGCAACTAACTGCTTTAACTACCTTGGGTATAGCTTTGGGAACGCTTATACCTTATACCGCCATTGGCGCTGCTCTTAATTTCACACCTATGCCGGCGGTATTTTTTCCCTGCCTTATCGTGACTATTTTACTATATATGGCGTTGGTGCAAGTTTTAAAAACGTTTTATGTGCGGCACAACGGAGAATTGCTTGCTTAAATATGTACAAAACAAACAAACCTTGCTGTTACAAAGAAAGAAGTATCACTATGAGTTGCGAAATGTATTATTTTCCTTCCGCCAATGGTATAAACCAAATATTCTCCCGGCTATGGCTGCCAAAAGGGCAGCCAAAAGCTATTTGCCAGATCATTCATGGTATGAGCGAGCATAGCGGGCGTTATGAAGAATTTGCGGAGTTTTTAAACAAAAAAGGCCTGGCAGTAGCAGCCCATGATCATATAGGACACGGCTGTAGTGTAGTTAAAGGGCAACGTTACTGCTTTTTTGGCGAAAATGACGGTTGGGGATGCGCCCTGGCGGATATTGGTTTAGCATATGATATAAACAGGGAAAAGTGGCCGCATCTGCCTTATTTTATGTTGGGGCATAGCATGGGCTCTTTTCTATTGCGCAGTTATTTACTAAACGATAAAGCTAAAGGTTTGAGCGGAGTAATTCTTAGCGGCAGCGGCAGTATAGGAAAAATAAGGCGCACGGTGGGCGATTTGCTGATTATACTGGAAAAACGGCGTTTAGGCGCCGATGGTTTAAGCCATATATTGGCATTGGTCATACAAGGCGGCTATAACCGCCGTTTTAAGCCAACGCGGACCCCGGCCGATTGGCTTTCTTCCGATCCTGTTATGGTAGATGATTATTTAGCTGACCCTCTATGCCGCAAACTACCCACAGTAGGCTTATATGAAGATATCAATCGAGCGCTTGATTATTTAGGCAAAGCTTCTAATATACGGCGTATGGAACAAGAACTGCCCATGTTGCTGCTTTCCGGTGCTGAAGACCCTTTTGGAGATTGTGGGCGAGCTGTACATAAGCTTTATGTTCAATTTCAGAAAGCCGGGTGCCGCGATATTTGCTTAAAGCTTTATCCCGCTTGCCGGCATGCTTTGCTTTATGAAAAAAACCGGCTGCAGGTATTTGAAGATATATATTTATGGCTAAATAATAAAATTTCTTGAATTGGATTGCCCTTTATAAACTTTTTTGCTATAATATTAGCATGGAAGAGCAAAGAAGGCGCAAACTAAAACATAAGAACAGATGGGCTGATGTATTGGCTGCCATCATACTTTGTGGTGCGCTGATATTAGGCATAGTGGCTTTACGCGATTTTTTTCGCGCTAAAATGCTAAATTTCGCAAATGTTGAAGAAGGTTCCGTTGTACTTACACTGTCGGCCGAGCTTTTAGTATTACGACATGAATACGTGGTAACGGCGCCCAGCGCCGGTCATTTTAACCCACAAATAGAAGAAGGGGCGCGGGTCAAGGAAGGTACATTGCTTGGCTATTGCGGTAATAATCCGGTTTACGCCCCCAAAGGCGGTGAAATATCTTATGAATTAGATGGCTGGGAAGAAAAGCTGCAAATAGCGGCTTTCCATGAATTAGATTGGTTAAAAGTTTTTACCCAGTTAAAAGAAGAACAAAATCAAGCAAAGGCGGATGAAGTTGCTGAAGAACCCACGCGGCAGGAAGAAGAAGCCGAGCTTTTAGGCCGCCCCTTAGCGCGGGTGGTAGATAACCTCTTAGATTATACCGTGCTTTTGAAGTTGCAAGATGAGCATCAGCTATTGGCTGAAGAAAGCCATATAACCTTTCACCTAACTAAAGAACAAATTATCTCCGCTGCTTATCAGGAACGCTGGCAAACACCGGAAGGCGATATTTATTATATTTTCAATAAAATCTCTTCCAAAGAAGATACTCTGTTTAAACTGCGTTACTGCGCAACAGAAATTATTGCCCGCGAGGTAAGCGGAATAATATTGCCAAGTTCCGCTATTATATTGGATGAAGAAGGTGATACAGGGGTATTCATTCGTAAAAAACGTAAATTAGTATTTACAAAGATAGACGAATTAGCTGTTAAAGATGATATTTGTGTGGTAAAAGGCCTGGATAATATGGCGGTGGTTGTAGTCAACCCTAACCGCGCTAAAGATGGGCAGCGTATATAGGTGTTTAGAGTGAATAAGCGGGAGTGAAATATGAGTATACAGCTTGCTCTTCAGCAGGTAAGACAAAATATCCTGCTGGCTCAGGAAAAAAGCCCTTATGCCATGCGTGGTGAAGTTAAGCTGCTGGCAGTTAGCAAAACTCAGCCAGTAGAGCGTATTGCTGAAGCCTGCCACGCAGGGCAAAAAATATTTGCGGAAAACCGCGTACAGGAGTTAGTAGAAAAGCAGCAGGTTTTTCCCAATGTAAGCTGGCATTTGATTGGGCATTTACAAACGAACAAAGTCAGGCATATAGTAAACAAAATAGAACTGCTGCATTCCCTGGAAAGCATCGGCTTAGCCGACGAACTACAAAAACGTTTATCTGTATTTGAAACTGTATTGCCGGTGTTGATACAAGTAAATATTGCCGAAGAGCAGAGTAAATATGGCTTAGCGCCTAATGAGGTGAGCGATTTTTTAGATGCCTTAGCCGATTTTCCTGCTTTACAGGTTCAAGGTTTAATGACTATCGGCCCGCTGACTGCTCAGGGGGAAGAGATTCGTCCGATTTTTCGTGAATTACGCCGTTTACTGCAGCAAGAAAAAAAACGCTATTTGCCCCATACGGCGCTGCATCATCTTTCTATGGGTATGAGCGGCGACTATATGATAGCAGTAGAGGAAGGCGCGACCATGGTACGTGTGGGTAGCAGTATATTTGGCGCAAGAAGTGTTATGTATGATTCATAAGAAAAGTGGTTATCTTCTGGTTTTGATTTAGCAGGAAATCTATTATAAATAGCGAAGTTAAAAATTAGATGCTTATTTGTTGTGTCCCTTAGGGAAGGAGCGATACTATTGAGCGGTTTTATTGATAAAATGGGGAATTTTTTTTTCAAAGATGTAGATGATCCGGCGGAAGAAAAACTGCTGGGTGAGGTTGGGCGCGAACTGACAGTTCCTGCGCGTGATCATAATGTGTGGCAGGATAAAGACGAAAAACGTAAAAGGCCTAATCTGATAAGCGTACCCGGCAAGGGAGGGATAAAGGGACAAGATTTTATGGAAATGGTTTTGATAAAAGCCACCTCTTACGACGATATGCAAGATATCGCCAACCATATCAAATCTAAAAAAGTCGCCGTGGTCAATTTTGAAGATATGGATAAAGATGTAGCTCAGCGTATGGTAGATTTTCTTTCCGGCGCCGCTTTTGCGCTGGATGGCGTGCCGCGCAAAGTCTCCGGTGGCACTTTCATTTTTAGCTCGGCTAATGTCGATCTAAGCGGGCAGATCATGGAAAGAGACGGCGCCTTTGCCGATTTGAACCGCGACGAACGGTTTACTTCCACCAACTGGTTGCGTAAATAGTTTTAAACCTATACTACCGTGCCGAGGGGGATAATACATCAATAATCTAAGCTTGTACGCGGTGATACATACTGTCTTCCGCGTTTATTATCTGTTGATCATCGCGCGCGTGTTGATGAGTTGGATACGCTTAGGCGATAATTTTCTTACCCGCTTCATCTACGAGATGACCGAACCGGTATTGGGTATTTTTAGACGTATTTTTCCGCCGCGTCCCGGTTTTTCTTTAGATATTTCGCCCATATTTGCCATTATTGCTCTGCAATTAATAGAAACCCTCATAAGATCCCTTATATAAGAGGGCAAATATGAGATATTTGATTGTTTTTATTATGATAATTCTGGCAATTAATAACTGTGCCTTAATTGCTGTTATTAATAATCAACAAGTTTGTTATGATATAGATATAGCAGATGAAGCCCCTGCTTTAGTGGTTTTTAGTGAAGAGGCGCTGGCGTCGTTTATTGTTGATCTTGATCTTGAAACAGGCGAGGAATTACCGGAGAATACTGCGGTTTCCCCGCCTGTTTTATTAGATTTAATGAAAGAAAAAGGAGATGAATTTGCCAAAATCCTGGACGATATATCTCAATATGAGATTCAGATACTATTGACTCAAGTTAACAGAAACAGCGATGGCAAACCTTCGTTTATCAGTGAAGAATATGGGATGGACACAAACAAGTATTTCTACCCGGCCAGCGCTGTTAAAATGGCTATAGCCGCGCTGACACTGCAAAAACTCCATAGCATAGCTAAGGCGGATAGAACCTGTGTGCTTAATGCGGCTAAAAGCAAAAATGGTTCAGTGGGCCGGGCCGGTTTTACCATAGAAAAATACATATATAGAATGATAGTATATAGCGATAATATCGCATATAATAGGCTATATGATTTTTTAGGGCAGCAGTATATCAATGAAACCTTGCATAATATGGAGTATATAGATTGTCAGATTATCCGCCGCTATGATTCACAACTCTCGGCAAAGGAAGATAGAAATAATTATCCCTGGGAGCTTCGGGATAATGAAGGAGAATTGCTGGACAGCTCTCCTGCTATAACTAATGAAAACATTTATAGTTTGCGGGAACGAAAGGACATGACAGGCTTACTGCGAGGCAGAGCACGTATGACCGCTAAAGGCCTAATTTCCTCGCCAAAAGAGTTTTATGATTATAATTATATGTCCTTGGAAGTTATGCAAAATATACTAAAAGCGCTGGTTTTCCCAGCCGAGGTTGAAAAGAAGGCTAGGTTCGATATTAGCGCAGATGACAGAGAGTTTTTACTTGCTTGTTTGCTGGGGGAGGGTACGGAACATAAGTATTTCATATATGGAGGAGCGGGTTTAGTAAACCCAGATATTGAAATATATAATAAAACCGGAACCTCATACGGAAACATTATCGATAACGCCTATATAATAGACAAAACCCACAATATTGAATTTTTTCTGACTGCTGTAATATATGTAAACCCCAATGGAATTATCGGAGACGAAATCTATGATTATGAAAAAACCGGGCTTCCTTTCTTGCAAAATTTAGGCTTGGCGATATATGAATATTATTTAAGGGCAAATGAATAAAACTATGTCTATCCCGATAGAGGATTTTGAAGACGCACTTGTTTCTGCTTGCGCGAAGAAAGCCGAAGCAGATTATATCATTAGCCGTGATGATAAGCTTTTACAGAGTAAATCGCCTGTAAAAGTGATTGCGCCGAAAGATTATCTTAAGGGCACCTCTAGAAACCAGAATAAACACTAACAAAATGATCAAAATGAGACTAATTACCTAAATATCCCCGTCATTGCGG
>WRKD01000202.1 GCA_009778255.1 Bacillota bacterium | reverse complement strand
GATTGCGGCGCGAAGGCCGCAATGACGAGAAAATGATAGTTGCGCTAATTTGGCAGAGTTGTAAAGCTAGTTTTTAGAGGCGCCCTTTACGTAAAAATAGCGTAGCACCCGATCGTTTATTTTGCGGTTGGGTGCTGTATGCTTTATTTTGTAGATGTTTTGTGTTCATGAAAGAGATTGTCTGGTATGAGAGGATGGCGCGTAATGAAAAACCACAGAAATCTGTTGATATACTTTTTGCTCGCAGCAGTTTTTATAGTGCCATTTAGTACACCCACAGCCTCTGCTCAAGATGAGGATGCTGTGGAGATAATTTATTATGGTAATGCAACCTATGTATATTATTATGGTTATGACCAGCAAAAGCTGCCACCAACTAAATATCCATATCTTGAACAAATTGGCCAGAATATTATAAAAATATGGGGAGCACCTTATTTAACTACTAAAGATCAAATATGTTTCTCTTATGTGAACACTAGCCAGAAAATGACGTCTTATTCATATAACTATGATATCGAAGTAGAGCTAAATGATCAATGGTATTTAGTATTAAGTGAATACTGCACTTATGCAATATCTTTTCGCCAATACCCTGGCAGAAACTACAATAATTCAGTTAGGGAAGATAGTCGCCAAAAGCTTTTTCCAGGTAAGTATAGAATAATAACGGGTTTGGATTATGGTGAATTTGAAATTGTAGAGCCAGGTAGCGACCTGCCAGAAAAACCTACTGCTTATGATTGGCAATTTTTAGATCGCACAAGTATGTCAATAGTTGAACGGGATACTATCCAAAATACCGAAAAGTATCTTTATGACAAGGCGGAGCAAGACGGTTTGAAAATAATAACAGTTGAAAACCAGCCAATAACAACATCTGACGAATTTCTTTACTTTACTGTTGATTTGGAAACAGATTTTATACCATTTTGGAAAGACTTCTGTATAGAGGTAAAAATAAATGGTATGTGGAGGGTACTGGGCTATTATGATATGGGTGTATACTATATTCCTGATCTTAATAATCAAATGCCATATTTTGCGTATTACCGTATGGGTCTCTTTAGATATATAACACCTATAGTCCTAACTCCCAAAATGATCTCATTTCCAAGGCTTTGGGCGCCTGCGGGGCCTTTCGCGGGTGAACACCGCATCTGTGGCAATCTATTTGTGGGTGCTGGCAAAACTGTACTTGCTTATGGCGAATTCGAAGTAGTGGAAGTTCCGGAACCTATCATCGCAGCGGCAGGAGCCAGTGCTTGGGCGCTGGGAAACGTACAGGACGCAATTTCGGCAGGTTTAGTGCCGCAAAACCTGCAAGAAAAATATCAACAGTCTATCACCCGCGCCGAATTCGCGGCGCTGGCGCTGGCTTTTTTGAAAACGAAAGCAGAATCGTACACTATTGAGATATTACGCAAGAAAAACTTGGCATTAGATGACGGGTTTTATAGCTATAAAGCAGAAACAGGATTATCCACTATTGAAATTCTGCGGCATAGAAACCTAGCGGTAGATGACGGTGTTTTTAGCGATACAAATGATTATTATGTGCTGGCGGCGCAGGCTTTGGGTATCGTCGAAGGCATTGGCGAGGGGCTATTCGACCCAGATGGTAATATCACCCGTGAACAGCTGGCAACAATGTTGGTGCGAACTCAATCGGTTTTGGATGATGGCGCTGCCGATGTTGCGGATGTCGCAGCGTCTGCCTACTCCGACAGAAATCTCTTTTCCCCTTGGGGCATACCCAGCATCGACCTCATCACCGCCCAGAGTATAATGAGCGGCGTGGGCGATAACCGTTTTGACCCAAAAGGCAACTGCACCCGCGAGCAGGCTATAGTTACTTTCGTCAGGATGAATAATTATATTGATTCCACATTTGCAGATGGATTATAGCAATTTTCCATTAAAATGCATGAGCAAGCACTTGCTTAGTGCAACATATTTTTTCATTAACAATTGTCAGCCATCTGCCTTTTCGGGCTTATTATACCAGATCACAGTAGTTTTACCGCTTATTATCATGATCATCTCCATCATCTTCCAACTCATCTTCAAAACCATATTCGTCATCATCGCTATCTTCGTCTTCGTCACCGAAACCGTCGTCCATATCGTCCTCATCGGCGTTCTTTTTACCCTTGACGATCTTGAAGTAATACGCCACACCGCCAGAGCCAATAAACGCTATTACAAGAAAGATCATAAATCCGCGATTGCTTGATTGTTTAACCGGTTCCTCGGATTCAGGTGCTTCAGGGTGTTCCGGGTCTTCTTTCACCGGTTGTATTGTTTCCGGAATCACGCTCGTATCGGTTGGCATTTCTCTTTCATGTTGTTTAGCAAGGGTTATCAAATCCAATTAAGTTACAGCATTGAGAAAATAGACATTTTGAGAGTTCCGCTGACGGTCAATGATCAAGTAAAAAACATCACCGTCAGCGGTCGATATGGTGTAAAACTCCTTATCATCGCCGTCAGTGGCATTATCTACTACCGTATCGATACCGGAAGGTGTGAACGGATGGGGTTCGCTTACAGACGATTCGGATTCCATCAGTTGTATGTTTTCTTACTGTTCATCTTCCATATCAGATTCAGCGCTAACAGATTCAGAAGTATCCAAATCATATAATGCCGTTAATTCTGTATTATCAAGAACTTCGTCATCCAAAGCGTAAGCCGACGAATAAAAAAGGCTCATACAGGATAGCATGAGCGTTATCAGAAATATTGCTGTCAATATGGTTAGCTTGGATTTAGTAGTATGCATTTGCAAAAAACCTCGTAGGCAACTACCCAATGTTCAGTGCTGCTACCAGTACCAGTCATTTTGACAAATACATAGTAGCCATTGATTACTTGACTTGCGATTCCAGGTAGACTGAATATACCCTGTTTTTTTGTGAAACCGTAGTCCCAAACGAGTACCTAGCCGCTTGACGAATCGAAATGGCCAGCTGTAATGCCTTAGCAATTGTTCCGCTACCTCCTAATGCATTATTTACAGAAACCACACATGTAGCTGCACACCAACCTGGTCCACTTTGTTTAATTTTGGGTGGTGGATACATTTTTATCACTCCATTTCTTTTTTTTCTTCAACCGGTGCCTGGTTTGAAGAAAACGGTTATTTTTCCGTTCTGATAGATAAAGAGCAAAAAAAAGTGCATATGTAAACCACCTAAACAAAAAATTTGAGGAGGAACTCCACATGAAAAAAACCTTGTTGCGTTATGCCTGATATGCCTGATCTCCGGCTGCGCAACCAAAGATAGTCCGCTGCTTTCCGATGACCCAGCCCATACAGCCCCCGAAAACCCTCTGCTTTCCGTTAGTCCCAGCCAAGTAAGCTATGAGAGGCTGCCGCTTCACGATAGTTGGGAAGAAATTACGGATTATTCACAGGAGCAGATAGATCAATACTTTTGGCAGATGCTTATAGATACACCAAAATCAAGATACATGGCCTATAATATATGGCTTGCTTTAGGGCTTAACGGTAACCAAACCGGTGATTTTATCGGAATAGTGAATGCACCAATAGATAAGCTGATAGACCAAGCTATTTTTAGCACTAATTCCATTGAGTATATGTATTATACCGGAGAACAAGGATATCAAAAAAACCATATTGTAGCTCTCACATATAAAAAGGTCATAGAAGATGGCATGGCGCTGGGGGATATTTTCTATGCCGACGATATAGAGCAAACCCTGATTGCCCTTTATGGGGAATACCCTATAGCAGGCGAAAGCTATAAAGACCATTTCACTGATGGTGATGGTATAGAATATTACCGGGAAGAAGGGCTGTTTTTGCAGCGCTTCGATTGGGGCGGGGCGCGAAAAAAACCGCTGATCCTTAATTTAACTGAAACAGATGAAAGTATCGTTTGCGAGTTCATTGTGGTAGACCCCTGGTACTTCGGTGATCATTTTGGATATATGGTCACCTATGAGGAAGAGCTTACGCCGGAAAACTTCATTGCGGAAACAGCGTATTTGGATGTTTTATGTTTTACCTTCCGCTACGCGGCGGACTATGGCAGGCCTGTGCTGCATCAAGTGAAATCCCTTGGCAAATTGAAGGACTATCCATACACTTTCCTGTAAATGCGCAATTTAATTCAGAAAAGACCGTCTAGAGCAGTCAAATTAAAACGGGTATCAGATCATAGAAGACACATTTAATGTGTTTTTTTAGTTGCAGTTTAAAGCGGCCACAAATAAACGAATTACATTATAGGGAGGTGGTTGAACTGCAAATAATGTTTGATGCAGGCTGTAGCCCTGCCTTGTATCAACTGCAAGGCAAATCATATAATTTTCCTGATTTGACAAAAAAGTTATGCCCGCACTGTAGGGCGATTTATCTTAAAAAGCATGGTTTTACGAACGGTATTTGATCGCGCCTGATTTTGATAGTGGAATAATAATAAGAGCGGCTATCCCTCACAGATAAGTACGCTCGTAATGACGATTGAACCCATTAAGCTAGTACGTATGGGGCTTTAGCAAGAAAAATCTTATCTCGGAACAATACAATGCAATAGAGAAGACCCTTAGCTTTACTCAGTATGACATAATTAGACAGGGAGTGGAAAGCAACGAATTTGGCCAAACAAAAAATTGCGCTTTAGAGGTTTTTACCTTAAAACGCAATTTTTATACATATTGGTTATCTTAAATATGCTACAGGTTTCTTACTTTTGCGGCTAGCTGTCTGTCTGCTTCTATATGGGCTTCTATTGTTGCATCCATTAAAGCGCAATAATCTGCCACACAGCCTTCAATGCCGGCTTTAATTTCTGCTTTTACCTGAGTAAATTTTTCCATAAAAGCAGCGCCGCTTTGGCCCTTCCACCAACCTTGAACATTGTTTACTTCTCTTTGCAGTTTCTCTAAGCTGGCAATAATATTATCGCGTTCTATATTAAACTTCTTTTTAGACGCTTCTTTTGCCTCAACAGAAACTTGTATATCTGCTCCGGACGCCATTTCCTCACCTCCTTTATTTTAAGGGTTCGTTAGTGTTTTTTTGCGCTTACGATAAAAAGATATTTTAGCCAGGAAACCTATACTGATGATTAAAGCGGCGCTAAAGAAGACAGGGTGAGAATTGTCTTTAGTTTGTGGAATAGCTATATTTTCCTCTTCGCCATCCGCCTTTCCTTTAGGAATATCGGAATCGTCGGCATTATACAAGTCTTCTTGAGTAGTGGAAGCTTGAATATTTTCTTGGGTTACAGATGTATTGATATACTCTTCTACAGATACAGAAATTATTGTATCCTCTTCTGTAAGGCTAGTTTGGCTAGTAGTATCCGTTTTATCGGAGCTTTTATCTTTGGCGTCATTATGCAATTCTTTATCATCCGTTTCGGTTTTGGCGGGGTTTTTCTTATCAGTATCAGTATCAGTATTTTTATTCTCTTTATCATCCGTTCCTTGCGGGTCGGGCGCCTTATTGTTAAATATTACTTTAGTGTCACTGCGTATATTAAATACTGCGGTTTCGGCTTCGTTAACACTTTGCCCATTCCCCGGTTCAATACTATAATATACGCTGTATCCTTCATGCAAAAGTTCGCAAACTTTATAATCCCCGGCTGGCATGTTTTCCAGAGTGGCGGTCTCGCCGTTTTTAAGATAAAAAATTACCGGGCGCCCGCTTACGCTATCATTTTCTATTCTATCTTCCGTTATGCCGCTTATTATAGCCGTATCGTTGCTGCCGTCTACCGAAACCGCTATCGGCCAGGGCGCCGGCAAGGCCGGGTTATATTCGTTCATAAAATATACCGTAAAAGGGAATAGCTTATCTTTTGCGGTTTCTTCCCCTGTTACGGTTTTTTCTACCGATAATTTACAGAAAGTAGCGTCTATATTAATAAATTTGATGAAATAATAATCACCCTCAACCACTGAAAACCCTTCCATGGTATATGGGGTAGCAGGGTCTGTCCAGTTCTCATCATCATGATAACTGATTTTTTCCGTATCAACAATATTCCACCCCGTATCGCTATTCCCATGATACTGGGCTAATGAATAAACCGGTACAAATGGCTCAAAGGGTTCAAGTTCCGTAATGCGATACATATAGTGATAATCCAGTTCGATTAGGGCAGCGTCTGTAACACTATGTATATTATGGTTTTCAATACTCTTTAATGAAAACTTGCCGTTTTGAGCATCTGTGAGGTTTTCTATACCGCTCTTAAAAATATCATCGAGAGGAAAGGGTTGCCAAGTTATGCCTTCATCATCAGAGAATTCGATAAAGAAATTAAATGATTCTCCAGTTGCCAATCTGGGCCTAGAGCCATCCGCTAAATATTTTAGCAGAGCTTTACTTACATCAAGATAAGTTTTCGGCCTTTCTTGTTCATTGATAAAAAGCACCTTCCCCATACCAAAATCGTCTATTTGGAAGGGCCCGGCTATATTGCCCACACCGCTATCGGATATATTGGCGTTTATTTGGAAACTAGGGGTTTTATAGCCGCTTAAAGGGTATTCTTCAACCCAATAATAATAATTATCGCCACTGCTATCGGTTGCTGGCAAAGCGTATATAGTTGAAAGACTGCCGTTTTTCAATTCAAAACTATCGAAGTCTATACTGTAAGCGCCGGTAATGTATTCAGCCTTTAATTCCAGCGGAGTTGAATCTTCTATATTCGCGGTAAGAGATGAATAAATTCTAAAGGTGAAAAGTGCCTCGGTCTCCAGTGTATTGCCGTCTATTACCTGTTTGGAGATTTGTATTTCGCCAAGCTTATGTTCACCGGTATTAAGTTTGGCTTCTGCGTACATATTAGATAATAAACCTTCTTTAGCCCCGCCCACAAAAGCCTGTATGGCATTCCAATCTTGAATGCCGCTGTCGTTTTCTAATATAAAGGTTAGGGGTGTACCGGTCTGTAACGGTACATTATCGCTCATCGCCATAGCATTGATTATCAGATGATCTTCCGGCAGATTTGGCTCATTTCGCATGCTGGGAATTTTAAGATAAAACTCTTGGCTTTCCCATTCGCCGCCTCTGCCACTCAGTATGAAATCGCCGCCTTCAAGATATTGCGCAGGCGTTATGGTTCCATATATCATGGCGTTGCTACTTAATAATTGTGCGCTGGCAGTATTACTATCTACAAAAGAAATATCATCTAATTCCTGCCCGCTCAAAGTAAGAAATACTTTATCTACCAAAGGTTGGGGTGTAACTATTTCTGTGTTTATTTCATATAACTCCGCCTTAACGGTTAAAGGGCCATAATATGTATATGAATCAATGGTAGTCAAAGATGCCGGAATGCGCGAATTATCTACAGTTAATAAAAAATCGCTACTTTTTATACTAATTACCTCTCTTGGCGGAACGCTGGTGGCGTCGTTTATTAAGGCCTCTATTAAATTGGTAAAAGCATTTTTTTTCGCTGAATTATTATCAAGACTGGTTTTGACAACTGTTACACTGTCCCCGGCGATAACTTTCCACAGCGCCACTTTGGTAGCCATTAAAGCCACTTGTTTATCAATATCGGTCATCAAAGACGGATACAACTCTTGTAACCGGCTTACACTGGTATTGCTTTCAGTATCGTTGGCCGCTAAATAATCACCCCTATACCCGTTTAACACCAGCCATTTTATTGCTTCGCTATTTTGTTTTACTGCTCCCGAGATAGCCCATGGCGCGGCTACCACATAGCTATCCTTGATATCTACTGTCGCATAGCCATTCCAAGAGCTATTATCTACCCTGGAATGAAAAATGGCAAAAGGGTCGGCGCAATAAATTTGGTCGGAAATCTCTGTTCCGCCTATGGGTATATCTCCGGCGGTACTCCATACTTCGCCGCTGGGATAAGTAAGAGTATAAGTGATTTGTACATTGTCATAATATTTAAGTGTAGCGGTGTATGAAGTGTTCAAGGCAAATGCCGCCTGATTTGCGCGCCCATATGCCGGGCAAATAGTCAGCAGCATAGTGAAAAGCAGTAAAACAACTTTTTTGTACATAGAAAAATACCTCCTATATCTTTTACACTGTTCCTAAAAAGTTTTTAACGCTTTGATTAATATGTGTTTAATTCGTGTATTTGGTACTACGGCTACAAGCAGCTTTAGTAAGCGTATTGCCGGACTATTTCGGCAAATTGCCCGGAAATATCGGAAAAGATGCGAATCAAGGCAGGATCAAACTGGGAACCACTACTTTCTTCCATAATTCCGCGGGCTTCATCGGTGCTGTATGGCAGTTTATAAGGGCGTTTGGAAATCAATGCGTCGTATACGTCCGCAATAGCCATTAAGCGGCCTTCCAGGGGTATATCTATCCCTTTTAATCCGAATGGATAACCCATCCCGTCCCATCTTTCGTGATGCGCGCCCACAATTGGACGGGCATGTTTTAAAAAGGTATCTCCTACCATGGTGGCTTCCAGTTTTTTTATAACTTGTAACCCTACATTAACGTGGGATTTCATAATAGAAAACTCTTCATTTGTCAGTTTGCCGGGTTTATTCAGAATAGCGTCGCTCACGGCTATTTTACCCACATCATGCAATTTAGCCGAGGATGCACAGGTTGGCTTATCCCAAGCGGATATTTCTTCGCTATAAACTCCTTCCTCTTCCATCTTTTTCAACAGCAGCTCTATGTATATTTGCGTACGTAACACATGCCCCCCCGTAACTTCGTCTCTAAATTCCACCATATCGGTGACAGTGCTGAGCAACGCATTTTGCAAAACCATCATTTCCTCGGTTTTTTGACGTACCATTTCAGATAAATTATTATTAAACATCTGCAAGCTTTTTCTTTGAGATTCAGCCATCAGCTGATTATCTATACGCCTGCGTAAAAGTGGCTCGGAAAAGGGCTTCATAACATAATCGATAGCCCCCAGGCTAAGCCCTTTTAGCTCACTTGCTTCATCAGAAAGGGCGGTAAGGAATATAACGGGAATTTGCGCCCATTTGGAGGTAGCTTTGAGTGTTTTGATGACTTCATAACCGTCCATATGGGGCATTTCTACATCTAAAAGAATCAAATCTGGAGTAATATTCTCCAATAGATCTAAAAGGATCTCCCCGGAAGGAATGGGATAGACCTTATAGTAGTTTTTCAGCATATCCTTAGAGAGCGCCAGGATAGCCGTGTTGTCGTCTACGATCATGATGGTTTTTCTTTGATCTTCCATGTTGGGCCTCATTCCTGATTAATGTGGTTATCAATGTTTCTTTAGATTATAAAAGAATCTATTACGGAACTTCATTTTTTACCCATTGCCTTATCACTTTATCTAAGCGCATTATATCGATGGGCTTAGTTACAAAAGCCTGAAAACCTTTTTTAAGGAATATTTCTTCATTGCCGGATACAGCGTTAGCCGTTAGTGCAATAATTGGCACCGTCTTAGCATATTCCGTGCCTATCTCCTCTCTTATGATCCTGGTAGCCTCCACACCGTCCATACCTGGCATCATATGGTCCATAAAAATAGCACAATAGCGAACATCTTCTCGCCGTATCGCTTCTACAGCATCTGCGCCGCTGATAACACCGTCAACTTTCATGCCATAGGGTTTCATCATACCTTTAGTGATCTCCAGGTTTACCCGTAAATCGTCCACTACTAAAACCCTGGCATTAGGTAATTGAACCCGGTTCAGAGTAGCGCCCACTGAACGTTTGTTATCATTATAACAAAAATCGCGTAAGCTTTTGGCTACAATAGGGCCAATTGGCGTTTCGGTCAGGTGTTTTTGGCGTAGCTTCGCTGTAAAAACAGAACCTTTTCCATATTCGCTTTCCATAGTAATTGATCCGCCCATCAATTCGGCTATTTTTTTAGATAAGGGCAATCCTAAACCAGTACCTTCTATGTATCTGTTGCTTTGGGAATCTACTTGACTGTAATCTACAAATAGTTTATCTACATCCTCATCACGTATACCTATGCCGGTATCACTTATCGAGAGAATCATCCATACCCCATCGCCCTCTTCATCACGTTGGCAATCTACTTTCCACGTAACAGTACCCGCTGTAGTGTATTTAAAGGCATTGCTAAGAAGGTTATTACATATTTGTTTAATTCGCAAATCGTCTCCCCATAGCCTACTGGGCAAAGATTCGTCAATATCTATGAGGAATTTAATAGGTTTTTCTCCTATGCGCGAACTGTTAAGAATGGCTGTGTCATTGATGAAGCTTGCCATATCATAGTCTTCCGGTAAAATCTCAAATTTGCCAGATTCTATTTTTGATATATCTAAAATGTCATTTATAATACTCAACAAGCTCATACTGGCGCTATGTATTTTTTTCAATTCATCTGTACATACTTCACAGCGGTTGTCGCCTTCTTTGGCGGCTAATAGTAATTCCGAAAACCCTATCACCGCGTTCATGGGCGTGCGCATTTCATGGCTCATAACAGCCAGATAATTGCTCTTAGATTGTGAATGCGCTTCTGCCGCTTCTTTTAACGCCGCTACCTCTTCATAGGGTTTTTTAATATATGACGATGCTATAATAGCCGCTATACTACTAAGTATCAGGCCTATTAAGCCAAGTAAAAAGAAGCCTCTATTCACATGGCTGGTTGGGCTTTCTGCCAGCGGCGCCACAATACCCAGGCTCCATCCTTCATCCGCCCCCGTAATAGGCCTAAAAGCACAAATACGGTGAGAACCCGTAAGGTAATAATAATCTATTCCCCTTTCTCCTTTTATCATTCGTAAGAACATAGAAGCCAATTCTTCGTATTGTGCATCGGTTTTTGCTAAATTTATAAAATTTTGACGCTCTTCAACCCAGTATCTCCGGGTATTGGCAATAATATATCCTTCATTATCATCAATAAAAATATACCCGGTATCCCACACATGATAAGCGGCGGTTAGTTCGCAAAAATATAAGCCGGGAATTGTCAACACTAAAATGAGGCTGTCTTCTTCAGGAAAAGGCGCTGCTAAATAGAATACAACACCATTATCAGTACTAACAGTGGAAGTAAAAGAGGTTTTTTTATTCAGAGCCCGTTCAATAATAGCTTCATCCAGCAAATCTATTTGAACAGGCATTTCACCTGTAGCAGTAATTATCCCACTATCATGTTCATAAACCGCCATGCCTAAAAACTGTGTGTTTTGCGTATTCTCTTCAGCTAAAACATCCGCCCATTCCGCCTTATCTGCATTACTTAGACAAAGTATTATATAATCTGCTTTTGACCTTAATAATTCTAACTCGGTGCTGATGAATTGATCTGCTATATCGGCTACCACCAGCATATCTGCTTCCATATATTTTTTAATAATTGCTCTGTCATAGCTGATGCCTGAAACAACACTGAATAAAATTATAGCAAAGTTTATCGTGACAATTACAAGAATAACTCTTTTACGTATTCCCATTATTCACTGCCTCCGCTACGGTAAAAAAAGTTAATCTAAAACTGCTTTATGCGTCATTTAAAGTGATAATTGTAATTATTCCTTTCGCCTCGTTCACCTGCGCAAAGAAACTGTACTAATGTATGCTTGGTCAAGCATTTGTTTTAATAGGTTCAAGGAAACTCGCAGTAATAATAATATCGTATTTTTTGAAAAAAAAATTAGTTGAAATGGCGCTTTTCAACATATTATTCTACTATTTATAATATATAAAGATGTCCAATTATTGGTGGAGGCTATATCTGCTTATTAACTTGGCTATATTAATGTGTAGCAGGTGTATTGTCAATTGATGTACACAAAAAGAAACGGGGCTTACCCCGTTTCTTTACATCTAGCAGATTTTAGCTTGCCTTAACGCTCTTCACGGAAATAGTTCAAACCGCAATGCTTTGGCATGCTATGTTCCTTCGATTGACGTATACTGGTGAATATAAGAACCAATACGGTTGCAATGTAGGGGAAGATATCGTAAATCTGCATTGGTATGCCCAAAGGCACATATAAACGCATGATAGAAAGGCTGCCGAAGACCAGCGAGCCTAGTAAGGCACGAGTTGGGCTCCAGGTGGCAAAGATAACTAAGGCAACAGAAATCCACCCTTGCCCACTAACGCAATTATGCACCCATACTCCGGAACAGGTGACCATCGATATATACATACCGCCAATACCGCAAATACCACCGCCAATAATGGTAGCCAAATGTTTGTAGCTTCCAACATTGATACCTGCCGCATCAGCGGTGGCCGGATCTTCACCAACCGCTCGCAAATTAAGTCCCCAACGGGTGCGGTTAAAGAATACTGCCAGCAAAACGGCTAAAATTACACCGACATAGACCAATACATTATAAGAGAAGAACAGCTTTCCTATATAAGGTAAAGAATTCAGTCCCAGCAGGTTTGCATTGCCGAAAGCGATTTTTGCATTCGTGCTTATAGTCACATAACCGCTAGACGAGCTGCGGGCTAATACTTCGCCGAAGAAATTAGCAAAACCAACGCCAAAGATTGTTAGGGTAAGCCCGGTAACATTCTGATTGGCGCGTAAACTGACGGTAAGGAAGCTATAAATGGAAGCGCCAAAAGCGCCGCAGGCAAAGGAGCAAATAATAGCTAACAGAATAATAGCAAAGCCACTTAAGCCGGGGAAGAGCGATTCGCCAAGGTATACTCCGGCTAAACCGGCTAAGGCGCCCATAAACATCATGCCTTCTACCCCAAGGTTTAGGTTGCCAGATTTTTCTGTTAATATTTCCCCTAAAGTGCCGAATAATAGCGGCGTTCCTGCCAGTACAGCAGCATTAACCAGGTTAATCAGCGTATCCATGCGTTTTTACGCTCTCCTTTCTTGATCTGAATATTAGGCGGTAATTGATAAAGAACTCGCAGCCCAGCATGAAGAAAAGGATAATACCGATCAAAACATCGGCGGCGGAAGCCGGAATTTTAAAGGTGGTTTGGATGCGGTTGGCGCCTTTTTGCAAGGTAGCAATGAATAAAGAAAACACGATCATTATTAGAGGGTTAAGGTTGGAAAGCCAGGCTACCGTGATGGCGGTGAAGCCTACGCCGCCGGCAGTGTTTTCCGTTAGCGTATAATCGGCTCCGCTCACCTGTAAAAAACCTACCAGCCCGGCTATGGCTCCGGAAATAAGCATGGTCCTGATTATAACGCTGCTTACCGGCATTCCGGCATATTTTGCTGTGTTGATACTATGCCCCACTACGGTAAGTTGATACCCCTGTTTGGAACGTTTGAGATAGAAATAGACCAAAACCACTAAAAGCAGTACTATCAGCCAGCCCACATGCACGCCGAACAGTTTGGGTAAACGGGCTTCGGTTTTAAACATATCGATAATGGGAAAACCGGTGCCTGTTTTACGCCAAGGCCCATTTTGCAAATACTTTTGCAAACCGAGAGCTATATAGTTGAACATCAAGGTGAAAAGGGTTTCATTTGTGCCCCATTTGGCTTTAAAAAGACCGGGTATCATACCCCACAAACCCCCGGCAACCATGCCCGCTAATGCCATGGTTAGTATAAGTAGCCAAGATGGCATGTTTTGGTATTGAAACAAAGCAAAATAGCTGGCGGCAATACCTCCTATAAGGATTTGTCCTTCGGTTCCGATATTCCAAAAACGCATTTTAAAAGAGAGCGCTACTGCCAGTGCTGCGCCCAGTAAGGGTATGGCAATTTTAATTGTTTCTCTTAATGCGGTTTGACTGCCGAAAGCGCCTTTTATCATTTCAGAGTAAACTGAAAGCGGGTTATGGCCCAAAAGTAGAATTAGTAATGCTCCGGTTACCAGGGCAGCCAATAAGGCTGCCGCGCGTATTTGCATTGCTTTTTTGGGCGCAATAGAAGGTCGCCTTACAATGCGCAGCAGTGGCGCCATATGCCCATGCTCTGGTGTATTAATATCTGTAGATGTGCTTTTATTTGGCATGAGACTTCACCTTCTTTACCTCGCTTGTTTGCGTCATTAGCAAGCCAACTTGTTCTTTGGTAGTCTTTTGGGCATCTACTATACCGCTCACACGTCCGCCGCATAATACCAAGATACGGTCGGTCAGCTCCAAGAGAACATCGAGGTCTTCGCCAATAAAAAGCACAGCAACACCTCTTTGTTTTTCCTCGTTTAACATACGGTAAATGGTGTAAGAAGAGTTGATATCTAGCCCGCGTACGGGGTAGGCAACAATCAAGACTTGGGGCGATGAAGCAATTTCTCTGCCCAGCAATACTTTTTGAACATTGCCGCCGGAAAGGAGGCGCACCGGAATATCAACACCGGGGGTATTTATCTCTAATTGCTTTATTAACTGTTGCGCCAGGCTATAAGAGCTTTTGCGGTCTGTAAAAGGCCCGGAACCTTTATAATAATGCCTCAGCATCACATTATCCGTCATATCCATGGCGGCTACCAGCCCCATGCCCAGACGGTCTTCCGGCACAAAACTTAAGGATATACCCATTTTTATAATTTCCATAGGCGGTAAGCCAACAATACTTGATATTTTATCTTTATCATGAAAGAGTATTTCGCCGGAATGTATAGCAAACAGCCCGGCTAAGGCTTCGCATAATTCTTTTTGCCCGCTACCGGCAACTCCGGCTACCCCCAAAATTTCGCCGCTATTAACAGAAAAACACAGATCATCCAATACGGTACGCCCTTCATGGTTTTTACAAGTAAGGTTCTTGACTTCTAATTTAGGTTGCTTATTTACGGTTATGGGGCGGTCGATCTTTAAGCTTATGGCTCTTCCGACCATCATTTCCGTTAGCTTTTGCGTAGTGGTAGCCGCTGTATCTACAGTTGCAATAGAACGCCCTTTGCGCAATATATGCACACGGTCCGACACAGCCATAACCTCGTTTAGTTTATGAGTTATAATGATAATAGATTTATTATCTTCTTTCATGCGATGCAATATATCAAAGAGCTTATCGGTTTCCTGGGGCGTTAATACGGCTGTCGGCTCGTCTAAAATTAAAATATCGGCGCCACGGTACAGTACTTTAACTATTTCGACTGTTTGTTTTTCACTTACAGACATATTATATATTTTTTGTTCAGGATCTAATTTAAAGCCATAGCGAGAGCTAATTTCACTAATTTTTGCGCTTAATTGTGAACGGTCTAAAAAAGCTTTATTAGTTAAGCCCAGCACAATATTATCTGTAGCTGTCAGTACGTCTACCAGTTTGAAATGCTGATGCACCATACCAATACCCAAACGGAAGGCGTCAATAGGAGAGCGAATGGTTACCTCTTGGCCATTGATAAAAATTTCTCCTTCATCCGGAAAATATATACCTGAAAGCATATTCATCAATGTGGTTTTACCACTGCCGTTTTCCCCTAATACGGCTAAAATTTCACCTCGTGCCGCTTCAAGGCAGACTTTATAGTTTGCTACCACAGTATCGAATGTTTTGCTTAGATCCCGTGTTTCTATGGCTAAAGGAGTTTTTTTTGTAGTGGTCAGAAATTTCACCTCCCATATATCCTTTTGCTAATAAAGACCGCGTTAGCATAACGGGCCGCACATTGTGCGGCCCTATTAAACAGTAAATTACATATGCTTTTCTTATTCTACTACTGTAATGCCTTGTAGAACATGATCAAAGCTGGGTGCGCTTTGAGGCTCAATAAAAGTAACTCCTTCTTCTACCACTAAATTATTATTATTATCATATAGTGGCCCGGTAAAAACATCCCAACCACCCAATATTTTTTTACGTGCTTCTTCAATAGCAGCGGCTGTACCGGGCGCAATAATAGCTTCATTAAGCGGGGAAAGATTGCATACGCCATCTTTTAAGCCGCCGCTCCAGTCTACCGGAATAGTTTTGCCATCTATTAGGGTTTGCACAGCAAATGTTAAGTAAATTCCCCAATCCCAAATAGCTGAGGTAAGTGCTGCCTTAGGCGCCGCCGGTATCATATCGGAGTTATAACCCACCCCCCATTTGCCATTGGCTTCGGCAGTGGTTTGTGGCGAAGGGCTGTCGCAGTGTTGGCCCAAAACATCGCATCCCCGGGCTATTAAAGCTTGGGCGGCGCGGCTTTCTGCGGTAGGGTCGTTCCAGCTATTGGTATAGATTACATCCATAAGCACCTGTGGGTTAACAGAAAGGGCGCCTAAATAAAATGCATCATAACCACTGATACATTCGGCAAAAGGCATAGCGGAAACATACCCTATTTTATTAGTTTCGGTTTTTAAACCAGCGGCAATACCAGATAAATATCTGGCTTGGTAGATTTCGCCGAAATAATTATGCATATTGGGCAAACCGGATTTTGCCGCCTGCCAGCCTGTAGCATGGCAGAATTGAATATTGGGATTATCTTTAGCAACTTCGATCATATAATCTTCAAAACCGAAGCTGGTGCCAAAGATTATTTGACAGCCGGCTTCCACTAATTCACGCAGGGCGGTATCACAACTGCTGTCTTCAGAAATATTATATTTATTGATTACTTGTGTATCTTTTAACCCCAATGTTTTCATCATTTTTTGCGTACCTAAATCATGGTTATAGGTATAGCCCATGTCAGAGGGGTCGCTAACATGCACAAAACCTATTTTGATATTGGAGAGCGTAACCGCCCCGCCGCTAGTGGAATTATTGTTATCACAACCAATTATTATAAACATTGTTAATAACAGTATCAGCGCCGCCGCCAGTGTTTTTTTCATAATAGTAAATCTCCTTTCGTTAAACAAGATGAACAGGTTGTTTAATCCATTTTATAATTCCATAAATAATCTTCAATCCCTTTTTTATTTTAGAGCGCCTCGATTTACTCCGAATTGCCATATTCATTAGCAATTTTTTCGCCTAGCAAGGCGGAGGAGCTGAAGCGTAGCCTAAAGCTACGTGAAGCGGCTACAACGCAGTCTGGGCGGAAAAAGGGCAGCGAAGATGGTGATGAGCGGGTATTTAAAAGGTGCCCACAATAGTCACTTAGTACCCAAAAACTACTATAAGTAACAAGAAGTTTGGAGCGAATTTTAATCAATATATATCTTTTGCCATTTCTATAGCTATTGCCCGCACAGGCGAACCGTCGGCGTTTTTATATTTTAGCGGCAGAGCGGCAAACATGCAATACTCACCTTTTACTCCGTTTAAATTTGTGAGGTTTTCTATCAGTATTAAGCCCGAACTTAGCAAAATATGATGTATGGGGCTTGTTTCCGACATTAGTTCATCGAAAGATATAGCATCAACGCCGATTCCTTTAAGAGAAAAAGAAGTAAGAAACTTAGCCGCTTCCGGCGTTAATAAAGGAAAGTGGTTAAAATAATCTTCAGCACCCCATTTCCGGCTATGAGTAGTGTTAAAAAGCACAAATTCGGCGCGCCCTATTTTTTCACTCATCTGCTGTAAGGGCTTAAGTTCAATTTTAGGCCCCGCGCATAAGGGGTGATCGATGATTAAGGCCAAACCGAAGAATTTGCTTATTGAATAATCGTCAAGTGAGGGCGCGCCTTTAAGCATATGAGAGGGCGCATCTACATGTGTGCCGGTATGAGACATCATATGTAGCATGGTTTCGACAAAACCATATTGTTCAAAAGTCATGGCCGGAATTAATTCAGGTTGAGCCGCCCCGGGAAAAACCGGCATATCTTTGTTTATGAAATGGCTTAAATCTATCACTTTCATGCTGTATCTCCGGTATATTTTATTTATTTTTCGTCATTTTTTTCTGCTGCATTAATTATATCACATTTTTTGTAATTATAATATGAATAAATATTTTTGCTGATTGGCAGGATTTTGTCAATAAATCATGTATTTGAATATGGGTTAGATAAATATTTTTAGGAGGACGGATTTTGATTATACAGGAAGCCACAGTACTGGCAAACGAGCGCATAGGTTTGCGTTACTATGCGCTTACTATAAGTGCGCCCCAAATAAGCGTGTCGGCCCGGCCCGGTCAGTTTTTAATGATTGCGCCTATGCCGGGTATGGAGCCCTTTTTAAAAAGACCTTTGGGCGTAAACGTAATAGATATGGCCCGCGGACAAATCGGCGTTGTTTACCGTGTAGTGGGATATGGTACGCGTTTGCTTACAGAA
>WRKD01000201.1 GCA_009778255.1 Bacillota bacterium | reverse complement strand
AATGATACCGACACCGACACCGACAATGATACCGATACCGACAATGATACCGATACCGACAATGATACCGACACCGACAATGATACCGACACCGACAATGATACCGACACCGACAATGATACCGACACCGATAATGATACCGACACCGATAATGATACCGACACCGACAATGATACCGACACCGATACCGATACAGACACAGACACAGACACAGACACAGACACAGACACTAATACAGTAAATTATCGCAACGAACGCAGTGAAAGAACTGAACGCATTACAGCTACTGAAGAAGCCGGTCCATTTATTGAATTGATTGAGGAAAATGTACCGCTAAGTGATGGGGTTGTAGATAATGATAGCGATAGTGACGAAATGATCCTCGACGATGAAACACCTTTAGCAATGTTGCCGCAGACTGGCGAAAGCAATATGATAATTATCTGGATGGTGAGTATGTTATCTGCTTTATTCCTAGTCATAGTATCTTATGCAGGTCTACGTAAACAAATAAAAGCATAATTGCCACAAATGACCAAGGGGCTGCCGCATTTTTACTAATGCGACAGCCCCTTAAGGGTGCCTTTTAAATTATTGACCGAGATTAATGGATGTTAAGAGCCGGAATTGATATTTGCTTTGGTAATCTGCATCAGCTATTGAATTCCGCTTTTACCGCTTTAAGGGCTTCAATAAAAGCTTCGTTTTCTGCCGGGGTTCCTATGGTAATGCGTAAATAAGTTTCGCAACCCCATTGATGGCCCGGTCTAATTACTAAACCCCGTTTCAGTAAAGCTTCATTGGTTTGTGGCGCCGGCATACCGGTATCTACAAAAATAAAGTTTCCATAGGAAGGCGCATACTTCATGCCCAGTTTATCGAATTCCGCGTTCAAATAGGCCCGGCCTTCATTATTGTTTTTTATAACTGCGGCTACAAATTCTTGGTCATCCATTGCAGCTTCCGCCGCTACCTGAGCCAGACGGTTTACCGGGAAAGGCGGCATTACACGGCCCAGAACAGGCGCCAGATGCGCGGCAGCCACCGCATAGCCTATTCTTAAGCCGGCTAATCCATAAAGCTTAGAAAAAGTGCGCAGCACAACTACATTTGCGTCTTTTTTTACATAATCTTCTACTCCATCACCATAATCAGGGTCACTGATGAATTCAAAATAGGCTTCATCGAATACAACCACACAATGATCTGGAATTTTGCTCATAAAATCGGCTACCTTGTCTTTATGCACTATGGTTCCTGTAGGGTTGTTGGGGTTACAGAAGAAAATTAGTTTAGTTTGGGGCGTAATGGCGTTCAATACAGCGTCTAAGTCGTAAACATGATTTGTTAAAGGTACTTTTACCAATATTCCGCCCATGATCAAGGTAGAGAGGGTGTAGGTGTAAAAGGAAGGTGCTCCTGCTATCACTTCGTCGCCTTGGTTAACAAAAGCATTGCCCAGAAGTGTTAGAATATGGTCGCCACCGGTAGCTAAAAATATTTGTTCCGGCGGCAAATCAAGACGAGCAGCAAGCTTATGGCGTACACGCGGACTGGAACCTTCAGGATACAAAAAGCAGTTGGCAATCTCTTTCTCTATAGCCGCCATGGCTAGAGGTGAAACGCCTAGAGGGTTTTCGTTAGAGGCTAATTTTGCTTTCACTTTTACGCCATATTCTGCTTCGACTTCCTCTACAGGCTTACCGGCTACATAGGGTGATAATTTCATGATGCCCGCCCGTGCCAAATCACTTCCATCTTTCATAAAAATACCTCCTTAACAATTTCTTCTGTTCTAAGGTAACGGGTCAATTATATTCCAACTATCCAGAAGTATGGCATAAATCGCCATAAAAAACAAGCAGAAAAGGCATTTATTGCGAACTATTTCTTCATGCTAATCAAGTGATCAGGTAAAGTATGCTGCAGTATAGATACACGCCTCGCTTTTGAGGGCGCCTCGTTTTACTCCGAATCTGGTGATGAGCGAGTATTAAAAGATGCCCTTAATGGCCATCATATATGGTAAACTGCTCTAACAATGGAAAAAAACACGAGCAAGGTTGTGCAATCGACCACCGTGGTAATAATTGGTGCGGCAGCAATAGCAGGATCGAGTTTTAATTTTTTTGCCCCTATTGGCAAAGTACAACCAATTATTTTAGAAATGATCAGAGTTGCGCATAAGCTACAGGTAACAACTAAAGACATGAGGGCATCTTTTCCATTCATTAAAAAAATGCGGGCGAAATTAGCAAAACCTAAGCCCAATCCGCATACTAAACCTATACGCATTTCCATCCACATAACTTTTACTACATCTTTATAGTTAATTTCTCCCAGAGCCATGCCGCGTATGATCACGGTTGAAGATTGCACGCTGGCATTACCGCCGGCGCCCATAAGCATAGGTATAAAAGCAACCATAGCAGGTAATATCATAAGCGCGCTCTCAAATGAAGCTATGATTGAACCGTTGATGGTAGCCGAAAGCATTAATAATAAAAGCCAGCCAAAGCGGTTTTTGGCCTGGTGCAGTGCGCTAGATTTTAAATATAGTTCGTCGGTAGGGTGCATTGCCGCCATTTTAGCAAAATCTTCCGTGGTTTCTTCAGCTATTATCTCTAAAACATCGTCCACAGTGACAATACCCACAAGCTGCTCTTCATTATCTACCACAGGTAAGGCTAGCAGACCGTATTTTCTAAATATACCGGCTACGGTTTCCCTGTCTTCAGTGGTATGGGCAAAAATAACATTTTCTTCCATTATTTCGCCAATTATTTGCAGGGGCTCGGCATGCAAAAGCGCATCAACACTTACTGCCCCAATGAGTTTTTTATAATATGAATAATCAGTTTCCGTAATATAGCAGGTGTAAATGGTTTCTTTATCTACCCCGGTTTCCCGAATAAAATCTAAAGCTTGCCTAACGGTGCAATCTGCCGCTAATTCTACATATTCCGTGGTCATTACACTTCCGGCGGAATCTTTAGGATAATTCAATATTTGATTAACCAGGCGCCTTTTTTCACTGCTAACATTGTTCAAAACCCGGTTAACTACTAAAGCAGGTACTTCCTCAACAAAATCGGCTAAATCGTCGACAAAAAGGTCGTTCATTATAAGCCCAACTTCGCTATCTGTAAGCCATTCGATAATAAGCTGTTGTTTTTCGGTAGAGATATCGGCAAAAGTCTCGGCAGCAATATTTTTGGGCAAAAGTCTGAATAATCGCACAGCTTCTTCTTGGCTTGCATAATCAAATATTTCGGCAATATCCGCCGTATTCATTTGCGCCAGCAGTTCACGTAAACGCGCTATTCCTGCTGTTCCTCCCTTGAGCATTTCTAAAATATCTGTATGCATGTTTGATCCCTCCTAACTGCCTTAAATTTTCAGTAATAAATTGGCTATAGAAAAATATATCAGCAGTGAAGTACCATCCAAGATGGTGGTCACAATTGGTCCGGCTAAAACAGCCGGGTCAAATTTCAGTTTTTTGGCAAAAATCGGCATAATGCAAGCTAAGCTTTTAGATATTATTATTACCGCGATCAAAGCTAAAGATATGGTAAGCGAGAGCATAGCATTTCCTTTACTGGTTAGCATAACGCGGGCAAAATTTACAATAGCTAAACCAATTCCACAAAAGATAGCAACCCGTAATTCCAACCATAATACTCTAAAAATATCCTTATATACTATTTCTCCCAAGGCTAAACTACGCACAACCAAAGTAGATGTTTGGCATCCTGCATTACCGCCGGTATCCATCAGCATAGGAATAAAGGTCATAAGTACAGGTAAAGCCGCTAAGGAAGCTTCGAAATTAGCTATAATAGTCCCGGTTATAGTAGCAGAAAGCATGAGTACCATCAACCAGCCGATGCGGTTGCGCGAATGCATTAAAACACTCGTTTTAAGATAGGGCTTTTCGGATGGATAAATGGCGGCCATCTTTTCAAAGTCTTCTGTGGCTTCTTCTTCCATTATTTGCACTACATCATCTACAGTAATAATGCCCACTAAGCGTTGTTCTTTATCAACAACCGGTAAATACAAAAGACCGTGTTTGCGGAATAGCTCCGCCGCTTTTTCTTGATCATCCAGCGTATAGGCGTAAATAATGTTGGTATCCATTAAATCGCCAATCTTTTGATATTGTTTTGCCAATAATAGTGTTTTTAGAGAAATTGAACCGGTCAGTAATTTATCGCGCTTCACTACATAGCAATTATATATTTCATGAATCCTATTCTTTCTTATATAGTCAAAAGCTTCGCGTACCGTAAGGTCTTCACGCAGGTCGAGATACTCTGCTGTCATTATGCCTCCGGCAGAATCCGGCGGATACCGTAGGTATTGATTTACCAACTGGCGTTTGCCTTCTTTCATATTTTGTAATATACGCTTAACAGCGTTGGCAGGCATTTCTTCAATAAAATCGACTGTATCGTCAACAAATAACTCATCAAGTATTTTGCCGATCTCATCGTCTGTCATAGCTTCGACTAATGTTTGCTGATTATCGGGAGTAATATAAGAAAAAACATCCGCCGCCATGCTTTTAGGGAGTATACGAAATACCTGTACGACTTTCTCATTGCTTAAAAATTCGAATATTTCGGCAATATCTACCGTATTCATGCGCGCCAGTAATTCTTGTAATTTACCCACGTTAAGGTGGCTTTCATTAATTAGCTCCAAAATGAGTTCTTTCATAGCGCGCCCTCCTCTTCTTAATTACGCTCATTGCCTCTAAACAAGCTTTTTTGGCGAAACATACGCCTAAATTATCAGTTTTTCTTTTATTTAAATATCCCCGAAAGATTGCTTATTATTCTACCTGCTATATCTGGTTTGTTCATGGTATAGATATGTATATTGTTTACGCCGTTTGCTATAAGATCGATAATTTGCTCACTGGCATAAGCAACGCCGGCTTGATTCATTGCTATGGGGTCTTGGGCAAATTTATCTACAATCGCCCGAAAGCGAGGCGGTAAGGCGGTACCGGAAAGTTTACATATACGAGAGATCTGTTTGCCATTGGTAACTGGCATGATCCCTGCTATTACAGGTATATTGACCCCATTTTTTAAAAGGCGAAACATGAAATTATATAGTATATTATTATCAAAAAACATCTGTGTTGTTAAAAAGCTGCAACCGCAATCAGCTTTTATTTTTAAGCTTTCTATATCCTGTTGTAAACTCTGCGCTTCCGGATGCCCTTCGGGATAACAAGCCCCGCCGATACAAAAGCCGCCATATTCTTGAATATCTTCAATAAGCTTCGAAGCGTAGCGATATGGCCCATAAGATTTTGTTTGATCATCTGCCAGATCCCCGCGTAGCGCCAGTATATTTTCTATTCCCAGTGCTTGCAGTTTCTGCAAAACGCTCATAACAGTATTCTTTGAGGCGGAAATGCAGGTGATATGGGCTAGCGCGGTTATGCCGCAAATGTTTTGCACTTCATCTGCCAGGCGTACGGTATGATTATTGGCGCCGCCGCCGGCATTATAAGTAACGCTGATGAAAGAAGGGCAAAACGCCGCTGTATCTTTTACAATTGAGCTGGCTTTGTCAAGTTCGGAACCATGATGGGGGGGGAAAAGCTCACAGGAAACAGTTACTTTTTTTGTGTCCAAAATATCGATTATTCTCATACAAAACGCCTCCCGCCACTAACATTAACCATACATTAGCGCACAAAATAATTGGCGCACCAAACCCCTACAATTATCATGGCTGCACCCAGTAATTGCCCGGGAAGCATTCGCTCGCCTAAAATAATAAGGCCAAACAGAATAGTTGTTGTAGTGGTTATACCGGCAAAACTACTGCTACGTGTGGGCCCAATACTGCCAATAGCATATATAATGAGCATAAAAGCGCCGATAGAAGCGCCCAGGGCCAGCAAAACAACATTTATTAAAACCTGAGGATTATGCAAAGGAAGCCAGAATATTTGGGCTAAATTACCTTTTAGCAGACCTTCGCCAACGGCTAATAGAGTAAAAAATAGCATGCCCAAGGCGTTGGTGCCGAAAGTGATTTCAGCACTGGTGAATTCATTACCTAACCAGCGTACCCCGATATTATAAAAGGCCGCGACTATTACAGCTCCAAAAAGAAGCGCATAACCGCAAAGAGAAAAACTGGCGGAAAAACCGCTTGCCAGCACTACACATACAATTCCTATAACCGAGAATAAAACACCAAAAATTTGTCCGCGTGAATGTCGTTCTTTAAAAACCAGGCGCGTTAAAAGCAATACGGCAATCGGAATAACCGCGATTATGGTTCCACTTTCCGAAGCAGTGGTTTTTGCAATGCCATAAGATTCGCATATAAAATAAAAGCATGGTTCTGCTAAACCCAGCGGTAACAAACGTAACAGCCTTTTGCCTTTAAAGCGTAGATGTAAAACACCGCAGGCGCCTAAAGCTGCCATTACCGTACAAGCAATTATCAGCCGCCAAGAAAGTAAGGCATATGGCGACATGCCGGCGTTTAGAATTTGTTTTGTGAAAACAAAAGTAAAGCCAAAAACTATATTGCCAGTGAAAGCTGCCGCCATGCCGGCGACATTTTTTTTACGCGTTACATTCACAAATATACTCCCTATGTCGGGCTTTGCCCATAATAATTAGCCGCTTTTTATTATATGTGCATTGTCTGCAACCGTCAAGTAGTTTATTAGCAGGATACGCGTATTATTCGGCGAATTTGTTTCTATTATAATTTTCAACTCCTAACTCCTGAATTATTGGTTTACGGGAAAAGCTCGCCTATGTATTATATAACGATAATATGAAAGGAGCATTTTATGCTGAAGTTTGCAGATGTTAAAAAAGCTCAGGAACGTATTGGCGCGTATATTCGGCATACCCCGCTATTACGCTTAGAAGCCTTAGATGAATTTGCCGGTTTTGAGGTGTATCTTAAGCCAGAAAACATGCAGATCACCGGCTCGTTTAAGTTGCGTGGCGCAAGTAATAAACTATTGAGCTTAAGCGAAGAAGAACGAAAACGTGGTGTAGTTGCCGCTTCTTCCGGTAATCATGCGCAGGGTGTGGCTGCCGCTGCCGCTCGTTTAGGGGTAGACGCGCTGATTGTGATGCCGGAAGATGTAACTGCATTAAAACTAGCCGGTACGCAGGCTTGGGGCGCAAAGGTTGTATTGCACGGCCTTTTAAGTAGCGAACGTGAAGCTCGGATGAAAGAGCTGGCCGACCAAACTAACCGGGTTATAGTACACCCTTATGCAGACGAACTGGTAAAGGCAGGGCAAGGCACAGCGGCTTTAGAAGTTTTGCAAGATGAACCCGCAATAACTGCTCTGGTAGCTCCGTTGGGCGGCGGAGGATTGATCAGCGGTTTGGCTACTGCTGCCAAAGGTTTAAACCCTGATGTGATTATGGTGGGAATAGAGCCGGCAGGCGCCGCCCGTTATAGTAAAAGCCGTGCTTCAGGAAAGCCTTTAACCATCGAGACAACTTTTACCATTGCCGACGGTACCCGCGGTAATTATGCCTCTCCGGTTAATTTTCCCCTTATTGAAGAGCGGGTAGATGTGCTTACCAGTGTTGATGATGATCTACTGCCAGCTGCTATGTACGCCTATGCCAAATTAGCTAAACTAGTGGTGGAACCCTCAGGCGCGCTTCCCTTAGCCGCTTTGCTTGCCGGTAAGCTAAATTTTCTTAAGGGGAAAAAGGTCTGCTTAGTAATCAGCGGAGGCAATTTGAGTTTTTCTCAATATGCCGGCTGGCTCGCGGCAGGAGAAATGATCTTTGATTCTACAACAAATATAAACTAAATTGCTCTTATGCTGGGGGCGAAAGCATGGAGAATAATGATAAAGGTTGGCGGCTGCTGGCTGAAATAAATTTAGATAATATCGTTTTCAATTTCCGGCAAGTACAAATATGCGCCCCCGGTTGTGAAATCTGTTGTGTAATAAAAGCTAACGCTTATGGCCACGGAGCTTTGCCGGTAGCCCGGGCGCTGGCAGAAGCCGGCGCTAAATATTTCGCCGTGGCTACACCGGAAGAAGCTTTACAACTTAGGCGGCATGGTGTTGAGCAAAATATATTATTGCTGTGCCCTCCGGATACCGGTTTTGTACAAGAGCTGGCAAAAGAGGGCATAGCATTAACAGTGAACAGTGTGCAAACTGCTCAAGAGTATGCCTTAGCTGCCGGGCATAGCCGCCTAAAAATCCATATAAAACTGGATACCGGCATGGCCCGCTTGGGATTACCCTTTAAAAATGCTGTAGAGAGTATTATGGCTATTGCCGCCCATCCTTCTTTTGAATTAGAGGGTTTATATACTCATTTTTCTGCTGCAGATGAAGATGCTATAATTATTGCTAAAGACGGCAAGCGCATGGAGGGAATGCTCGGCCATTATATAGCTACACAGGGATTGTCAGAAAACGATTTTACCAATACGCAGATGGAGCGTTTTTTAGCGGTTCTAAATGAATTACAAAAACAAAACATCCATATCCCTTTATTGCATTGCGCCTGTAGCGCCGCGATTATTGCTTATCCACATACTCATGCTACTATGGTTAGGCCAGGAATTATGCTCTATGGCAGTAATCCCTTAGGTTCACATCCATTGCCTCTTAAACCTGCCCTTAGCTTAAGAGCCCGCGTTGTTCAAATACTGGAAATAAAGCAAGGAGAAAGCGTGGGTTATGGCCGGACTTGGTATGCTTTTCGTGATTCACAAATTGCCACAATTTCACTTGGTTACGGCGACGGTTTAACGCGCTTTCTTTCCGGTAAATTGCCCGTATTGATTCGCGGGCAAAAAGCTCGGCAGGTAGGACGTATTTGCATGGATATGTGCATGTTAGATGTAACGGATATTGCCGGAGTTACGGTAGGCGATTATGCTACTATTATTGGCGAAGACGGAGATTTAGCTATTTCAGTAGAACAGCTGGCCGAGGCAGCCGGCACCATTGCCTATGAAATATTTTGCGCACTTGGCTTGCGTGTTCCTCGCGCGTATTATCGGCATAATATGTTAATAGAGGAAGTTAATTATCTGAATCTACTATAGCGGGTTTCACCCGCAAGATGCCAGAGGCGAGATGAAAGAGTGTGAAGAAAAGCGCGATAAAGACGCTTTCCTTTTATATACACGCGCGCAACTTCTTGTTTATTATTGATGAAAATAGCTCGTAAGTGACTATAAAAAAAGGGCTGTTCCTCATTTAAGTGGAACAGCCCTTTTCATGGTCCTTAGCTTTAAACTAATATCTATCTTGCTGATCAAACGGCAATATATGCTAGATATAAGAGCTTATAGCTTAACAACATTGGCAGCTTGCAGGCCGCGTGGACCTTCAACAATATCAAACCCCACGCCCTGACCTTCATCAAGAGTTTTGAAGCCGTCGCCTTGGATAGCAGAAAAATGTACAAATACATCTTCGCCGCCTTCCCTTTCAATAAAGCCAAAACCCTTTTCCGCGTTGAACCATTTTACTTTGCCGTTCATGTGTTACCTCCTAAAGAATTTATACGCTTATATATTATAGCACAGCTTTATTCTCTTTTCAATAAGAAAAAAGTGTTTCGCGATAATAACAGTTTTGTCTTAATATTCGCAAAAAACAGTTTTTTTATAAATTTAGATTATTTTTTATTATTTTCTTGATTTTCTACTATATTATGGTTATAATGCTAATACCTAATGTTAATTGCCCCGGTATTCCTCCTGTTCCTATGAACCTGTGCGGATGCGGGTTAATGCTTAGGAAAACTTAAAAAGGAGGAAAATTGGCATGGCTTTTGAGGATAGAACACTATCATGTAAGGAATGCGGTGTAGAATTCATTTTCTCCGCTTCCGAACAAGAGTTTTACGCAGAAAAAGGCTTTCAAAATGATCCGGCCCGTTGCCCCGAATGTAGAACAGCACGTAAACGACAGCGCAGTGCTTCGCGGGAAATGCATACCGTGATTTGCGCGGATTGTGGTTGCGAGACGCAGGTTCCTTTCAGACCTACTGAAGATCGCCCTGTATATTGCCGTGATTGCTATCAAAAGCAGCGCGCGTCATTATAAGCTCATAAAGATCCCTAATTAAAGGACTTTATCAACAAAACAGTTTTAATTTTATTGAAAGAACGGTAAATCTTTTCGATAACGCCGTTCTTTTAATGTTTATAAGAACGGTTAATAACTTTCTTCCCATATATAATCTGCGCCGGCATTGCCAAAGGAGACTCTGTCGCCGCGTTTTAATCTGTATGGCATATTTGGCGGTAAGCGGTGGCCATCTACAAAAGTGCCAGCGCTGGAAGATAAATCAATGATCAGGTATCCTGCGCTGTCGCGCTCTATGGCCGCATGACGGCGGCTTACAGCCTTAGTATTTTTATCAAATTCAAAACTCGATTGTTTCCTGCCTATGGAAACGTCAAAACGTCCAACTGTAAATGCCTCACCGTCGGATATCATAATATGCAATAGTTTTGGCCAAGGGCCATACCCAACTAAACGCAACCCAACTTCACTTATCTCTTCATCTATCATCTGCGTGAGATCATTATATTCAAGAGGGGAACTATTCAATGGCGAAATTTTTTGTTCACTTTGAGGTTCAGGGTAGAATTTAGCGGCGCCGTTATTGGTAATTTCCTGGTAATTTTTCTTTTTCTTTCTGAATAAACCGCTTCCGCTTTGTGCTTTATGAGGCTTATTTTTAGTTTTTTTCTGAGTTTTTTCTATAGTCGGCATACTTATGATAATATCTTGAGGGCAAGTGACTTCGCTTTGTGCTATTACTGGTATACCTTGTTGTGCTTTTAAAGCTTCATCTGCAAGCGGGCTGGGTTCTGCGATGTTTTGAGTTTGCGAAGGCAAAGGCAATCCGGCTATGCTGATACTTCTATATGATTTCAACATTTGCACAAAATCTTTTACATCAAAATCTTCCATAATTGCCCGAAGTACCCTATTCTCTAAATTTGCGTCCGTAACAGTTATTTGACGAGAAAGTTCTGTTGCTAAACTTTTTAAATCGCTATTGTTTGCACAATTACATGTAGATGGTATATAGATATAAGATATATTCTTAGTGCTTTTATCATAATATAGATGTTCGGCGCCCAGTACGAAAGAAAAGGGGTTCATAAACCAATCGCTGCATTCGAGTAGTGGGGTGAAGATATTTAGCCATAATTCGCAGTATTCCTGCGGCGAACGGCTGCCTGTAAGGTATTGTAATTTATGGCGCGCGCCTATTTGATAAACAAATTCTATTTGTTCATCAATACCTTGATATCGAAAGGGCAAGATAAATTGCGGTTTTTCCGCCTCAATAGTATATAACGCCTTGTAATCGATATCTGCGGCGTTAACTTTTACGCTTAGCTCGGCGCCCGCAGAAAAGTCTGCTTTACTATTTATTGCATAAATCATAAATCTACCCCTTTCTTATATTCCAGAAGCGTAATCAATTGCCAGCCACGTTCCGTTAATACAGGGGCGCTGCCATTACTAAAACTCTTGGCTTCTTTAAACACCGGTTCGATTACGATATTGCCAGAAACACTCATGTACCCCCATAAACCATTCCATTTAACAGCAGCTAAATGTTGCCCAAAAGACAGGGCGTCTTCAAAAAAGAAATCTATTTGTATTACTCCCTTATTATCTACAAAACCCCATTTACCATTTCTTTTTACTGCGGCATAGCCATCCGCAAAAGGCCTGGCGTTTTCATATACTGCTGGTAGAACTTCATTAGCGGCCAGCAAGTAAACTGCTCCTTGCTTTTTAAAAAAAAGAGCGTTTTGCGCATAACAATTGCCCAATTCATCAAAAATCAACTCTTCGTATTGAGGTGTTATCAACCATTCATTGCCTATTCCTATGATGCCCCACTTATCATTTTCTTGGGCAGCTGCATATGCGTTTTGATACATGCCCAAGGCTTGAAACGTCATATTGCCCAGCTCAAATTCGCCGGTAGAACGCAACCAGCCTTTTGCTGTTAAAAGGGGCAAACGATTATGGGCGTAGTTTCCAAAATCCTCCGCTGTTCCTTGCAGTTTGGCAATACGGTTATTATGGCTATCTACAGCAAAAATTTCTTCACCTTGTTTTACAATAGCCCGGTCTACGCTATATGTGCTTATTTTTTCATATTCACAGGGTATTAAAAGGGAACCGTCCGATTTTGCTATACCCCATAATCCGTTTTTTTGTACTTGGAGAGTGGCGCCATATATTGCCAATGCATTATCATAAACACTGCGGCTAATTTCAATGGCATAGCGGTTTTTTTCATATAGATCTAGCAATTCTGTAGAAGCGGTTTTATCAATACCTGTTTTAAGAACATTGAGGGCGTTAGAAAGCTGCGCTGAATCGAGATAATAATGCGCCGCTTCCAAAAAAACAGCGGGCGTTGCATCTGTTCTGTTCATCTGTTTATTCAATAATCCGGTATATTTCCGTTGATATCCTCCTTGATCTATCAATGCCAAATAAGCAGATTTTAGCAAATTCTCGGCAGATAAAGTATAGGTGGAATTGTATTGCGAGGCTTCTTCCAGCAAAGGCAATGCGCGAATATATATTTTATCTTCCATTAATGCGGCTGCTTGTTCTAACAATTCCCACTGTTTTTTAGCCAGTGGTTTTGTGTTTAGCGCAACTATCCAAGAGATGGCTAGGAGTATTAAAAAAGCAGCGCTAAGCAAAATGCGAGATGTCTTTTTCAATTATTTTTCCTCCTTATAGGAAAAATATTGCCAATAATATGCCAATATACAAAAATGGAGCTAAAGGAAGGGAATCTTTTAGCTTTATTTTTTTTAGCATTATTAATAATAATCCGCTTAAGCCTGCTAATATTGTTCCATATAACATAGCCGGAATAACCAGGCTAAAACCCAGATAAAGCCCGCTAACCGCCATAAACTTCACATCACCGCCGCCTAAGCCCCGGCGGCTGAATAGATATACCAATAAGAATATACCGCCGCCTGAAACAAAGCCAAATAATGAGTCTTTTAAATATAAAATTATGTTATTAGTATTTAATAATAACTGTGGAATAAATATTATAATCCATCCTGCCAGCATTATAAGTAATATTATGTTCGGTATTGTTTTTGTTTTTAAATCACTAAGAGCAATAATATAACCAAAAATAATGAGTAATTCCTGTTGTAGCAAATAAAAGCTTTCTTTTAGCCCCATATGAAAAAATAGCAAGGCTAGCCCCAAAAGAGGAATACCGCTATAAGGAATAGCTAAACGCAACTTATTTGTCATTTCGGATACCCTTTTCCTTTGCCGCCTAGCCAAGCCTTTGTTTTAACTGTTTGTGTAATTTGCAGTTTTGGTTCAAAGGGTAAAGGTAAGGCGCCAAACATATAATCTACTTCATATCTAATAACCAGCTTAATATCGCCATTGCTGTCTATCAGCAAACTATTTGCTGTACCAAGAGTTTTTAGATCATAACTGTAAAAGTTTAAACCGGCAAGCCCGTCCCGCACATTAACACTTTTTAAATATGTATCGCCATCCATATTACCATTAGAAAGATATCTACCCATGAGGGGACGCAAGATTGTTTCTATAAGAATAATATTTTTTGCCTCATCCAGCCCGTAATCTACAAGCAATTGAATAGTTTCTTGAGGATCATCCAACCAAGAGGCGGTTATACTATAAAAATCTTGCCCCTGTCTACCAATTTCAGTGGGGTCAAGGCTGGTAAAACCATCGATAATTCCATTTACACTGGCTTGTAAATCGGCTGTCTTTAATCTTGTTTTGTCGGCCTTTGCAGCCAGATTAGTCAGATGGTCGGCTGTGCCGGTTACTTCTAATATATAGCTATATATAGAAAGCGTTTGGGCGCTTTGCGTTAGGGCATAATGTAGTCGAGCTTGCAGGGCAACTATATTGACTAGGCTTAAAATTGAAATGATTAGCAGCACAAATAAAATAAAAGAACCTATTGTTTCAACCACTATATAGCCATGCCTATTATGGTGCAAAGTCAATACCCCCTGTAATCATTAACAGAAATAGGCAAAGTTTTAGGCGGAATAATTCCGCTTGCGCCTTTTTGAGCCAGCGGCATTGATAAAAATAGCATCTTCAACTGCACTGTGGTATTTAAAGCAAAATCTGTATGCATATTGGCTAATCTGAATCTGTCTGTCTTTAGTAAAGCTTCAGCCATTTTGCTTTCATCAGCCATGATATCTTCGCGATAATTGATGATATTCCATTCAATCAAATCTCCCGTACGCTGCACAAGCTCTGAAGTTGCCGTAATTAAACCGGGCCAAAACACAGCTTTAGCAACAAAGAAAAACAGCAGGTAATTTGCATAAGTTAAACCCTTTTCGCCGCCGCTAACAGTGCTATTTGCAGAGGCGTTTTTAACCATATCCAATATTTTGCTTACTCCGCCCGGCCCCACATGCCATTCTTTAGCAGATTTGATTAGTGGGACGCGATGCCCGCTGCGTAATAAAGCAACGTCTATAACTGTATCTGCCGCCACAAATGCGCCTCGCGCTAATTCTCCTAAAACTATTGCCAAAGGGGGGTTCCAGGCAAAAGCCGCTTGTATGCTCATGATAATTTCATTTACATGAGGAACAGAAAAAACCGTGATATAATTACAGGCCAAGCGTGTTAAAAACAATAATCTAGTAATGGCGTTAAGGTTAGAATCTGCATTCTTTGCTCCATGATATAAGTATTCCCATTCCGATTGAAAAAAGTAATTTATTTCAGGGCTTAGCGGTATGCTGCTGGCGGTATATGTGAAAGCGATTTCACTTAATTGTTTTTTGTTGCTTTGTGGTTTGGTGGTTGTATAATTTGAAAACATCGCTGTATCATAAGTTAGTAGCAGCAAATAATCTCCTGTTTTAGCCAGTCTTCCCAGTGGATCTTGAATGATTTCCATAATATTGTTATTTGTAGCTTCATTGATCATCGTAACAATATTGAAAATATTTGGCTTTGCTATAGCAACTGCGGGGGTATTCTCAATTCTTTTTGCTCCCAAGGGATTATTACTCAAAGAATCATATGCAATATCTACAATTCTTAATAAATCATCTATAAGGTTTCTTTGTTTTTCTTCGGCATCTTCGCCCGAGGCGTCTTTTTGGGTATAATCTAGTTTAATAGGCTCGATAGGTGGTTTATTTATCATTTTTTTCAGCGCTTCAAAAAACTCTTTATGCTCCATAGAGCAGGCGGCAAAGGCAGTAAAGCCATCGGGCATTTTATAGCCCACATTAGAAAAATCTGCGAAATAAGCCGCTTCGCTATTTTGGAAATGAACACCGTATGAAAGAGCAAAACCTGATATAGTGTCTATATTAATAAGTTGTTCGCGGCTAAGGCTTCTTTTTTGCATAGCTAAAGCATCTCTATATTCTACTCCTAAAAGCATGGGCTTTACTATGTTGTCGATGTATTCTTCGCCTATGTTTTGATAAGGAGCTGCCAAACTGTTTACATTATTATAGAAATTTCCTATTTCTCGATATCGTTCAATTTGAGATTTATGATCAACGCCGGTTTTTTCGGTTAAGGCTCTTCTTAATTCCTCGTCACAATTGGCGCTATTAAGCAATTGTTCCAGTTTTGCTATTTTCTGTTTTATTTGTTCTTGCAATTCATAAATTTCTTGGGCAATATTTGCTACTTCCTTAAAATTTGGTCTAAAATTATCTGCATCTTCTAAAGAGTTCTCTATGGTTTTATTAAGGCCTACAACATTATTGTTAATTGCTCTGCTCCAGCCACCTGTTTGCCATTTTGGCGGTTCAAAAGAGTTATCCCAACCACTGTATATCCAATTAGCGCCGGTTTTGCATCCTGTTTCTATGCTGCCCCCAGTATAAGCTATAATGCATTCTAAAATGGCTTGGTAATGTTCTTCATATTTTCCTTTATCTTCTACAGGCGCTTTTTGCCAGGATTCATGGCAATCTCTCAATTGTTCAAAGCGGTCATGTATATCGCCTAAACGATTCGATACATTACTAAATCTCCCCATGCCAATAGCAGTTTTACATTTATCTGCATATAGTATAGAGTTGTACAATTTTTTGTACAACTCTAACAGTTCGGCTATATCGGCGTCTATATCCACTTTGTTGGAGATAATTTTTGTATCCTCTTTAACAGTATTATTGTTTAAAGCGTCGAGAAATTCTTGTACAATAATTACCGGCCCGCGAAATTTCATGTATTCTTCTATTTGACGTTGCAAAACAGCGGGGTCTTTAAGATTTTGCTCATCTATAAACTTGAGTTGGGGCGCCTCAAGTTTTGAACCGTAGAAAAGTTGAAAAGTACCCAATCCTTTATTATTCCAGTCTTCTCCGAAAACCGTTATCTCTATGTAATCGTTGATCATATCGGCCAATTGTGGATCATCAGAAAGTATACCGAATAATCCGTAAATATTTTGTAAAAGGGCGTCATAATTTGCCAGCAGAGAATTTGCCGCCATTTGATTCGCATCCCCAACAATGCTACGAACTGTATATAGGCGCGCTAAATCGACCGCCGTACCGCTAACTAAAATAGCCGGAATTAAGAGCAAGGTAACGAATACCGTTACCGCTCCTTTACTGTTATGGATCAGTTTATACATGCATTACCCTTAAAACTAAAAGGCGCTAGAGAAAAGAGTGGAAGTAGAGGGCTATAAATTGAAAAACAGTTTTAGTTTAGAGAATAAACCACTGGATGTTATATGATATTTTTCATTTAGATTTATTAGGCAATCTTGGGCAAGATCTATATTGCGAATGAATTCATCTCCATTATGTATCATCGCTGTAGAGCTTACCGTAATAGGCAATTCTTGAGGAAATTTTATAAAAGACAAGTTTACAGGCATGGGTATGATTCTGGTAGCCGTTATAGTAATTTCCTGATAAAGTAGATGATTCGCTACAGAGAATTCAACTGTTAAACTCCCAATCGGCTTAAGAAGCGTCTGGTTTTCAAGGGCAATAACAATAGTTTCCGCTTTGGCGCCGACCTTTTTTGTAGAAAATGATTTTATAAGGGAAACATATACATTTTCTAATTTGCCCTTATCACTTTCCCAATAATAAGACAAAGAGCTTTCGTTGAAGAAAATCCAGCTGTCGCTTTGCTCTGTTGCTATTGCTGTAGCTGCGTACTGAGTTGCGCGCTGTAAAGCCGCCCGAGTTGGCAAATACATAGCTAATAAAACCAGGGCCAGAAAAATCATGATCATGATCGGAAATAGGATAGTTGCTTCAACTACGGCATAGCCGCTGTTTTTTTGCCATACTTTATGCACTTTAGAAATTAACACCTTGAATAGAATCTCCTGAACCGGTTATCCTGGCCCATAAATCGCCCAGCCAACCGCTTAACGCGCCCCATAGCGCTACAACCAATAAGACACCTACCAAAATTATTAAAACTACTTGCACAACTTCCAAGCCGCGTTCATCATTTTTTAAACTCTTAAACAACTCTGTAATAGCAAGATATGTCTTAAATTGAAAATCTACCAATCTTTGCAACATAAAACATCACCCCTTTAGATATTTTTAAACTAAGATTTTAGTCACTTACCCTGCAACAACTTTTAAAAAAACAAGTTGTTTAAGCCGTTAAATTGCATGTTTTTTATTTAGGGCGCCTCTAAAAACTAGCTTTACAACTCTGCCAAATTAGCGCAACTATCATTTTCTCGTCATTGCGGCCTTCGCGCCGCA
>WRKD01000200.1 GCA_009778255.1 Bacillota bacterium | reverse complement strand
AACCTGCCGATAAACTCATTGGTCTTATATTTTGCTTCTTCAAAACCAAAGGTTATATCTATCATCATCACGGCTAGCAGTATCACTGTTACAGCGCTTCTTAGTAACCACCACGATTTTTTGCAGATATCAGCCATTACAAAACCTCCTTTGTTGGCATTTCCAGCATTCCTCCTTTCCATTATCCAACCTCCGTTTCAATTTATTTGAACAAAGCGACAACTACCTCCCTTCCGACGCGCACCCCTAATCAGGTGGCTACCGCTTTGCTAAAGCCTTAACTCTTCCCTGCACGCCGCCCCTTCCTGGTTTGGTAAACATTCCTCTAAGAGTGAATGAGAGTATCACACATAAACCGAACATGATAAACATTAGATGCATATTTGTTCTAAGATACATAATGGCGGCTCCAGCAGATGGTATGACTATTGTCACTTTACCCACTACATTGCTGGCAAAAACAATTTCCTGATCGGGGTTCACATTGTTTACGCCTTGAGTTTGGAACCCTCTAGCCCCGCTGTTCTGGTAATTCTCATATATGCCGACTATTTTATGGGTTATTGAAGTATGTGGATCACGCATATATGTTATATTGTCGCCTAGTTTCAATTTTGAGGGATTCATATGATGCACCAGTATGAATGAGCCTTTAGGTATTTCATTTTGCATACTGGAAGTAAGGACTGTAAAATATGAGTATCCCAGAATTACTTTAGGCGCTTTGGAGTCTGAACCGGCAAATATAGTTGCACTTAGTATGACAAAGATCGCTATGTAAAACAGAATGTCTGAAACGAGAGAAGCGGCGCTGGTTTTTTTCTTGGTTGCTTTTTGCTTTGGCAAAACCGTATCAACAACTTTTTCTTCATCATAATATAGTCTTTTGGAAGTTATTGATTTTAGATTTGCCAATTTCATTTTCATCTTGATTGCGCTTGTTTTCATATCCCGCCACCTTGCAACGCTTGTTGTATTGGGCAATTCTATATATGGCGTTGTGCTAGTGGGTTTGGGATTACCGCCATATGATAGCCGTTCAAATATGAACTCTCGATTGATCTCTTCTAAGCTCTTTAACGCCATTTATGATCCCCCCCGTCTTGATTAACATACCCTATTCGGCTTTAATGATTCTGATGTCTGGGGTATTGTATGACAACATATTTTGCACCTTACTACAAGTTTGTTCCATGATCTTGTAAGCTTGTTCTATGTTTTTTCTGGCCCGCATTACTATTTTGGCCGCCTCGGCATTGGCTTCGCTAAGAGATTTTTGCGATTCTGCTTTTACTTGCGCTGCCATGGCATTGGTATCTGCAAATACTTTTTGCGCTTCTGCTTTTGTTTTTGCCGCTTGTGCTTGAGCATCGGCGATTATCTTTTGCGCCAGCATTTCCGCGTACATTAAGAGGATTTCTGGATTCATTTCGCCTTGCTCTTGCGAACCTAATTTTTTGAAATCATCCAACAGGGCGTTGTATCTTTCTCTTATGGCTGTATTTTCATCGTATGCTTCTTGATACGCTTCTGAAAGCTTGCTGATGTATTTGTCTACTTGCTCCATGTCGTATCCTCTCATTACTTCTTGAAAAAAGATTCTTTCAGTGGTCATTTTTTTTACCCCCTTAGATTTTTTCATATGGTAACTTTTTGACTATTAATGATAAATTATTTATTAATTTGTTATTACGGTTATAATAGTAACCTATAAAGTTACTTTAATGTCAAGAGGTTTTTTGCATTTTTTTAAAATTTTTTTATTTAATTTGGTAGACATGTAGAATTATTACATTTTAAACTTCTGTAGCAAGTCTTTTAAAATATTAAAAAGACACAGTTCTTGTTTTCATTTGTTTAATCTTTTTTATCTTTTACAAGAAATCGACTTGTTTTATATAAAAAACACGCTAAAAACCTTAAAGCAACTTGAGGCTTTTAGCTATTATTAATAAAAAAAAGCAATCCACCAAGCCCAACTTGACTTGGTGGATTGCTTTTTTTAATAATTTTTTAAATCATCTGATACAGGCTTTACCCGCGCGTATCGTTATTTACATGCTGTTTACCACTAATACCGCTTAATGCGAATGTAACCGTTGGCGCATTCAAAGCTTGCTGATTGATATTGATAGTAGCGCTTAATAATTCTTCACGAAAAATCTTTATATGCTTAGGCGCATCTATACCCAGTTTGATCTTATCTCCTTCTACAGCCAGCAGGGTTACTTTAACATCATCGCCAATGAGGATGGTTTCATTTATCTTCCGCGAAAGTACCAGCATTCGCCTCATCCTCCTTGATCAGATTGCAGATGGCTTGAAAAACTGGGAAACGCACATTATATTCTCCGTTATTAATAATTGTTTGTTTAGCAGAACCGGTTCGATGATTAATGATGATAGGCGCCACTAAATTTGCGGTCATTTGCTCTATATCTTGCTCCGGTATAAGCACCACGCTGACCACATATACGTCTTCTGGCCCACTCAGCGACAATTCATCTACATCTTCATCACTAATATCGAAAACATACTGCGGATAAATAGCGAAGGTATTTATAATGGGCAAACAAACCTCTGGTTTATAGGTAGATTGCAACCAATGCAGCGGCGCGCTTTCTTCGAATTGCAAAATAACAAATTCCCGGCAATCTTCCAGTCCTGGCAAGCCGTTTTTAAAACATAGCAGTTTTTTCTTATCCACCGTAAGGCGGCCGAAACGCAAAGTATCTATTTCCACAATTACTTCCCCCTTATGCGGGCTAAAGCCCGCAGTAGCCAGAGGCCAGATGACAGAGTATATTAAATTTTTGTATCCATTTGGGGGCCGCCTATAGACGCAATTACTTCATCAGAGAGGGTGATCCTAATATAGGGTTTTTCGCGTAGATATATTTCTACAGAATGTGGTTCCACAGAAAAGCTGGGCATATAATCGTTTTTTTCCCACTCTATCTGCATCTGCGCTTTGCTCCAATTAATATTGATATAGCCGGCTTCCCATTCTATGCTGGGCATGCTTTGTTGTAAAGATTCGGCAATAGAGGCGCTCGTATAATCATGTAAAATCTTATTCATTTCTACAGCATTGTCATTTAGAGTAACACTATTGCCTTGTTTAGCGCTTTCGGACGCTTGTACAATAATATCGCTGTTGCGGCGCACTACTTTGTCGCGCTGCCAGGTTAAAGGCATGCCCGGGTTACTGGTATATGGCAAAGGTCTTTCCGGCCTTTTACGCGGCGTTTCCATTTTAAAAACCGGCGCTTTACGTTCAATTTCCATACGCGGTGCTTCTTTATAAATACGCATTCTGGTAGGCGGAGGGGTATTCACCATTAGTTTAGCATTGGTAGTATGAATACCGATACGCGCACATTGTTGCTCAATCTGTATACTGGGAATATTCGGCACTACTATCACCGTCCTTTCCTAATATAAGCCATCTTTAGCGAATAAAATCAACCAGTGATTTTTGAATGACCATCGCCCCGCTGGAAAGCGCGGCGTTATACACATTCATAGCCATGCTAAAATTCATTATTAGCTCCGCTAAATCTGCATCTTCCGCATCAGATTTCAACTGCGTATAGTTAATAAAATCCATCTCATAACGATTAGTCAACATATCCAAGCGGTTCATGCGGCCGCCCAATTCGGCGGATTTTGCCAATAAACCGCTTTGCATATTTTGCAATTGAGTAATATACGCGTTTTGTATATGCGGTACGCTTTGACCATGCATAAGATCATTATATAGGTTATCTAACATTGAATAGAGATTTTCGGGGCCTGTGCCTACCAGGCCAAAACTGCTCAATACGGCATCCATTTTAGTGCCCGTACCCACCCAAAACTCAATTTGTTCAACTTCCAGCTTTTCGAATAAAGCCTGATACTCTGCTCCATTTAACGCAAAATCTTCATTATAATCATCAATATATTGATCTCTCGCGTCTATATAATCGTTATACGCGTTCAGTTTATCTTTATCAAAACCCGCTTCTCCCATAAGCAGGCTGCTATTATATGTTGGGTCGTAGGCGGGAACCAGCTTCTGCGCAGCTTTTTCCGCCAGCAAGCGCACGTTCATACTGGCTTTTTCTTTAATAGCGTTATAGCCTATATCGGCGCGAGTTAAAGTAAGATCGTAAGCTGGGTCGTAATTTGGCACGTATCTGGTAATATTTAGCCCACTTAACCAGAGGTCTCCTGTAAGCTGATCCACTTTATAGGGCGGTTCAAGCTGATTACCAGGATAAGAACCGGTGGTATTGAAGCCGGCAAAAATATATTTATTGCCAAAAGTAGAGTTGAGTGTTTGCAATACATGATCGCGCAATTGCCCGATATAGGCTGCCATAATCCTCCTATCTTCGGGCGTTTTAATATCGGTGGCTGCATCTATTACTGTTTCGTAGGCAGATTTATATACTTCATTAAGATCAAAAACGCTGGTTTCCGCCTGAGTAAGCCAGCTTTTGGTCATTTTTACACTTTCTTGATAACGGGCTAGGTTGTCCAGCCTAAAACGCGCCTGCATACTATACATGGTGCTGACAGGGTCGTCGCTGATACTGGCAAATTTTCGCCCACTGGAAAGCTGTGTTTGCAGTTTACTCACTTTATTCATATTTGTGTTTAAATTATGCAAAAAATTACTCACAAGCATTGAGTTGGTAACTCTCATACTAGCCCCCCTATCTTCCTACCACTCCCATACGGTTGATCAGCGTTTCCAGCATTTCATCCATGGCAGTGACCATACGCGCGCTGGCGTCGTATGAATGCTGATATTTGATCATATTGGTCATTTCCTCATCCAAAGAAACTCCGCTGATAGAGGTACGGTTATTATCGATATTAAGTAGATTGGCGCCTAAAGAATCTGCTATACTCGCAGCATGTTTAATGGCGCCGGCTACTTCGACGGTAACGGTTGTCATAAAACTAAAAATATTACCAATAGTATCTAAAGTGGTGCTGTTGATCAACTCTTCCAGCAGCAAAGCAATTCTATTATTACCACCTTTGGCGGTTATGGGGTCGTCTAGGTCTATTGGCTCATCCGAACAAGCAATATTCCATACGCTTTCTAAAATATCTTCACTAAGCTTAAAATTGATATTGCCATTAGCATCGCAAATACCTTTAGTAATATCGAATTCGAAAAAAGCTACGCCATTATGAGATTTATCGAGAGCAACGCCATTTTCGCTGCCGGGAAAAGTATAGCCCATACTATGTATTGCGTTGATTTCTTTAGCTATGGCATTAGCCAGCACATTAAGGCGATCCATAAAATAGGGAACACCGGGATTACTGGCGCCGTCATTATCGCGCAGCTGCAAATGCCCGGCTAATTCGCCGCCTTTAACATTTTTAATGGTCAATTCTGTTTCGCTTGGCAAAGCAGAGTTAGTATCTACCAAAAAAAGCCGGTAATATGAATTGGCGTCTTTAGTAATAGGGTCTTCATCTAAGCGAGCTTCAATTTTATTAACATGAAGACCATTCACCAAACTTATGCCATCTGCGGTAGTAATATTCACATAACCATTCGCCGGCTCGTATTTAATATCGATTAATGCGGAAAGCTGATCTAACAATAAATTACGCTTATCCCGCAAGTCATTAGCCATATGCATAGGGTTTTCGTATTCATAATTGTTGATGGTTTTATTGAGCATGGCAATTTGCTCGGTAATATCGTTGATGGCGTCCGCCGTACCCTTAATAGCCTGGTTTTGTACATCTCGCTGCACCAAGAGATTGCTATAAGTTTGCTGAAAAGCTTCTATCATGGTAAGCGCCGCTTGGCGCGCGGCTTCGCGAGGTTCGCGGTCGGAAGGATTGCGAGAAAGCTCTGAAAAAGCGTCGAAAAGTTCTGTAATGGCAACCCGCAATGGGCCGCCACCGGAAAACTCGTCGTATAATGGTTCAATATAGCGTAAACCCTGAGCTCGCGTAGCCCATTTTGAATAATCGCTTTGCTCATTTCTAAACTGCCAATCTAAAAACTCATCACGAATCTGATCTAAAATCTTTAGCTCCACACCTCCGCCTACCTTATAAGTATTGAGCGGTTTTAAACGGTATAAAGCATTGAATGGGTCTATAGATTGAGTGACCACCCTTTGCCTGGTATAACCGGGCGTATCTACATTTGCTATATTATGGGCCGTTACATCCATACCCAGCTGACTCATATATAAGCCTGTTTTTGCTATCTCCAAGCCATAAAAAGTAGGTCGTATCATAAAATGAGCTCCTCCTTCATATCTGATGATCGAAGAGGCTGGGCTCTACCGGCCCTTCTTTTGCTTCGCTGCCATCTCCACAATAAAGATTATTTAAAGGATCCACATTATCTGTTAAGAGGCTTAGCATTAGGTCGTTCAATTCTATGCCGGTTTGTAGCAATAGTTTATTGGTATTATTGATTTCTTTTAATTCATTTAATAGATCTGTAAATTCGCCCAGAAGGTTTTGTAGAAGTATTTGCTGATAAGGTTGGGCATAGGGTATCAGCTCGTTTAAAGTAAGAGCTTTGCTGGGTATTCCAAGATCTGCCTGTATAGCGGTAACAGCCGCTAAACGTTTCTTTTCTAAAATCGTAAGCTGCTTTAATTCCCCAAATTGCCTGCGCACAGCATCGTCCAATTTATCTGTTTCATTGTTAATTATACTTTGTTGCTGCTCTTTTGCCAGTACCAGCAACTGCCGGTTTATATTCATTTGCATATTGAGCAAGCTGAGCAAAGGCTCTAAATCTGCAGGCATATATTACTCCTTTATTAGTTAGTTTAGTTAAGAACTTGATGTAGAATTAGGAAATAGATATTCATCTACTATTTTAGCCGCCACTTTACTACTTTCTACATGGTAAGAACCACTTTTAAGCAGTTTGGCTATTTCCGCTATACGGGCCTTTTCTTCCGTGCTATGCATATCCATCACTTCTTTCAGTTTATTGATGGTGGAAGAGACAGCAGCCACATCTTGAGAAAGAAGAACCTCGTCTGTGAGAGGTTTTGTCTCATTAACATGGTTTATAAGTCGTCGTGTTTTATAAACGCCAATGGCTGCTTGATTAGTAATAGGATCAATTTTCATAATAATACCTCGCTTTGCCGTATAATAATATAAATTAATAAAACAGATTTAAACTATTGGCATAAACAAATAATACTCTTTTGCTGAAAACTACATAAAACTATAAAACTACTTTAAACTATTTAAAACTATATAAATTTAAAATAATGATAAATAAGGCTAATGCTGATTTTCAATTTTTGCTTTTTTTGCTGTATTCTGACATTAATGTTGTTTCGCGGTTGCCGCGAGTTCTGCTGACCGTTGATTTGACAGATTTTTTTTCATCGTTTAAAGCATTGACAGCAGCGCCTAAATCTTTAGTCAAAGAAATTTTGCAGGATTCGCAAATAGAGCCGGAGCTGATATTCCTGCCGCAGATTTGGCAACGCAGCAGAGCGGAAGTTTCCAAAGCGCCTTTGATGGCAAAGCGGTCTTCTTCCAGCAAATAAATTATACTCTTTTCATCCACACCGGTAGCTTCGGCTATTTTTTCTACGCTGGCTTCGTTAGGGTTATCATATATATAATCGCGCACTGTTATAAAATCTTTATCCATTCTTTCTTGACAATCCTGACAAAGACGGCTGCCATAACTAAAAAACGGCGCGCGGCATAATTTACATTTAACAAAATCCATCTTATTCCCTCCTTATAAGAGCAATTAATAATTCTGTATAATATCCCATTATCTTTTCATATTATTGGCTATACCTTCCATATCGTCGGCTGTGGTTAAGGCCCTGCTAGCTAGGGAAAATGCTCTTTGAGTACGAATCATACGCGTCATTTCGGTAGCAAGATCTACATTCGACATTTCTAATACACCTTGACGCAATTTATATCTATTTGTGCTTTGAGCTTCCCCGGAAGCTACCGTGGGTTCATAATAGCTTAAGCCGCGAACTTTGAGCCCTTCGGGATTAACAAAAGAGCGTATGCCAATTAAACCTCCCGGCGCCATAAAACCGTCTGGGCCATAGAAATTGATCTCCCCTGCGGCGTTTACATTAAGGCCGCTCGCCTCGGCAGGCAGAATGATAGGTGATTCATCATCATCGAGTATAAAATGCCCACGGGAATCTACAACATACCATTCGTCGCCCACTTCACTTAAATAGAAATTGCCTTGTCTCGTAAAGCAGATATCCCCTTCGGTTGCCATAGCCATAAAAAAGCCTTCACCTTCTATAGCAAAATCCAGCTCCCGTTCTGTTTCACTGAGGCTGCCCACAGCAAAATTACGGGAAATAGAGGCTGTCAGTACTCCATGACCTTTCTGCTGATTTTGCGCGGTTTCTCTATAAGGATAATGTCCTTCTACATATAACAAATCTTGAAAATTTAGGCGGGAACTATTAAAAGCAGCCGTATTAACATTGGCCAAGTTATCTGCTATGGTATCGATACGCCTTTGCTGCCCCATCAGGCCGCTGGCGGCGGAAAGCATCGCTTCGAACATAAAACATCCTCCCCTAAGTTATCTTAAACGCGCTATATCATTTACGGCTTTACCCACTGTATCGTCGATCATCGTCAATATGCGCTGATTAGTTTCGTATACCCGGTATACCATCATCATATCTACCATTTCACGAGCAATTTCTACATTAGAACCTTCCAGTGTATACTGGCGCACCTGATAATTCGTTGCCGGCTGGGCGGTATTTTCGGGGTCTTGATACAGATTATGCCCTTGCTTACGCAAAGCATTTTGATCAGGAAAGCTCACTAAGTCAAAGGTATCTACATACTCGCCTTCTACATTAATATTACCCAGTTCGTCTATGGAAAAATTAAGCCCGCCGGTATAAATGTTGCCATTTTGCCCCTGAACATAATAGCCCTCGGGGTTGCATAAATACCCTTCAACATTTACGGTCAAGGCGCCGGCGCGGCTATAACGCAAGCCAGCCGGGGTTTGAAGTTTATAGTAGACGTCTCCTATTAAGGCAATATCGGTGGGTAATTCGGTAGTTTCCAGATATCCTTGAGAATAATCGGTATCTATATAATCCACATGCACGCCAAAATCCAGTGGGCCCACATTACGCTTTTGGTTAATAATATTATACGGGCGTATAATATTATTATCGTGAATACGTTTTATCATTACATCATCGAAACTTTGAGAAATCAGATTATCTCTTTTATAGCCGCTGGTTTCAACATTAACAATATTATTAGTAATGACCTCCATTTTACGGCGCTCTAGCAACATGGCGCCTGCGGCTATATAATGGCTGCGTATCATGGATAAACCTCCGCTTTGGCATACTCTAACTTTACCTTACGCTTATAATAACGTAACTTTTGCAAAAAACTTTAATTTTTTACAGCTAACTTCTATCAATAATGCTAACTTTTTAAGCAATAGCCTGCTAAATAGCAAAATAAACAAAATATAAAAAACCGGCGCCAAAAAAATTTTTTTAGAGCCAGTTTACGAATGCAGGTACTATTTTACGAGGAGTCAGGAGCCGGAAGTCAGCAAATTACTGGATGCGTACTCTAAAGGTAATCAAATCCATCCTAACTCCTTGGGTTGCGGGCAAAGCCCGCCCTATGGCATAATGCTATTTTATTTTTTTTGCGCCGCCAAACCCAGCACCAAATCGACTTCACCTACGGTTACGGCAAGTTGCTTGGCTATATGTACTTTATCCAACCCCTGCTTATGCAGGGTTAAAATACGGGCCGGACGTTCCATAATACGTTCGCTTTTTTCTAAAGCTTCCGGTATAAAAGCCGCTATTGATTCCTGTTTTACCGGGGATTTAGGTAAAGAAGCTTCTTCATAAAACGGTACGGCAATGGGAGTAGTAGGTTGATTATATAAATGCGCAGGCGCCAAATTCTGAGTAGCCCTAACAGCTGTTTGCGCCGGTGGGGCTATGGAGTTTTTGTCAGTACGCATCTCTTTTATAGTGCGGGCTATTTCTTCATTAGCCGCTAAAGCCGTATGATTAAATTCATCCATCATCTCTTCCATAGTACTGTATAAAGTCAGCAGCTTTTTTTCTTTTTCATCCATACTTAATATATGCTCTTTATTATTACCCACAAATAAACGCCTACATAAAAGAGCAAAAAAGCAGAGCAACATGAAAATAAAAAATGCAAAACCATAATAAGATAAATTCATAAAAACCTCCTTCTCTCGCCCTCCAGCTCTTTTCCCCAAAGAATCACTTTTTTTATAATTACGCATTATACCCTAATATCAATAGTGGTATTACTATCTAAGGCGGGCATGGGGTAATCTTCTTCCTCTAATGCAAATAAAACTTCATCGTCATTTTCTTGTTCTTCCAAATCTTGCCGGTTCCTACCCTGTTTATCTTTATGAAATACCACAGATTGCGCTTTTGGGGTATGCGCTACTTGCCCTTTTTCCAACTCAGCCAGGGCCTGTGTTTGTAAAGCCAAATAATCGCGTACCAGATCGTTTTTGCGCAAAATTGCATCGGCGTCCCGAGCTAATTCCGCCGTGCGTGTAACCATTAATTGCGCTTCTATACCCTTTAGCAATATAGTCACACCCTTCTTTATGAACTACCCTTCATATGCGCCAAAGGCAATTTCTCCATTCGCCATTTTAAAAGTACAATGCGGTGTTTTTTCCATTACGCGGTAAGTGGCGGAAGCAATGGTTAAACGGGCGCCGGGATATACAGCTTCCGTAATATGCACTTTGCCATTTATGGCATTAGCCGATTCCTCTGAAAGCTCTGCAAATTCTTCGCTAATATCTTCTAAAAGTTGAGTATTATGAGCCAAACTTTGATTTACAGAAAGAGCCATCGCCTTTTTTTTCGCATCCTCGCTGGGGTTGGCCAATAAATAGTTTTTTATAGTATTTAGCTTTTCTATCTCTTCCGGTAGAGTTTTTAATTTCTGCTGCAGCTCCTGCATACGGGAACGCTTATGTGGAACCAAACCCATAACTACTTCGGTAGGCGTTTCTGTGGGGCTACCGATGATATTTGCTTTAAGCATATTAGAAACTACGGCTTGCCCACCTAATAAACTGCCTTTTTTACCGCTAAGCACCAAACTGTTTCCTGCTTCCACTGTACTAAAGGCGATAATATTGGCCTTAACATTTTCACCGGCAATAATAGTAGCGCGTTCTATAAAACCAGCAGAAATAGAGCCGCCTGCCTCTAAGCGGCCTCTGTTCATACCCTGCATACCATGGCGTAAAGTGATATTGCCCCCGGCAATAATTGTGGCGCCTTCTACTACCATACCTATATCTATATTACCGCTGGCCTTAACAGTAAGCCCGGTTATAACATGTCCTTTGACAACTACCGAGCCGTCGAAATCGATATTTCCTACTGACATATCTACATCGCCATCTATTTGATATACATTAGAAACAATAATCTTGCCTTCCGCATAAACCACCATACCGCTTACAGCGGAGTACATATGAAGGTTTTCTTCATCTATATAAGTGTTTTTACCCTTAGGCATAATCACATTTTTGCCCGCCGCGGCAGACATTTCTTTACCTTTAACAGAATAGCCCAAAATTCCTTCAGTTGGCGGTGTGAGAGTTACCAGCAGTTGCCCTGCCGCAACACCTTCAAATAAATCTAATTCGCGGTAATTAACCCGGCCATGCTCATCTTCCTTGGGGCGGGATTCAAATTCGCGTCGAAAATGAAAAGTCAAATGACCATTTTTACCATGTTGCGATTTTGTAGCATGGGCTACGGTATAATTTTTATAGGGTTTCTTTTCCTGATATAATTTTTGTAAAGCAGCTTCGTCTATACCGTGCACCACGCCAGCTTCAGCTAAAGCGGCATGTAAATCGGCTATTGCCAACTTTTTTCCATCCTTATCCGCCGGCCAAATAGTAATAAAAGCCTTATCTTCCGCCGCATCTACGCTAACCAGCGCTTCTTCATTTAAAACTAACTCTTGCTGCGGCGGGGCAATATTGGCAAAACCCCAGCCTTTGCTTAGTAAAATTGGTAATTTGGTATTATTTAAATCACTAAGCGATTTGCGCTTAAGATACAAAGCCAATTCATCTTGAGAGAGTTTTTTGCCATGACCATGATGCTTAAATAATTCCAATAATACGCCTTCATCTGTATAAACAAGATTAAAAAAAGCTTTCATATTTTCTAAAGAAGCAGGCCCCGCCGGGCCGGCGTCTATAGCTAATAGCACCGAAGAACCATCATTTTCAGACGGTGCCAAACGGCAGTATAAATTCTCCCTCGATGTAGAAAAATACTCTTCGGCTGCTACATAGCAGCTTTCGGCATCTAACCCACTAAAATACTTACCACGCATATAATTCCTCCTATAATGCCTTTTTTAAGCGGGCGCGCATTTTTATCAATACTTTTGAATGTATTTGCGAGATACGCGATTCCGAAACATGCAATAATTCTGCTATTTCTTTAAACATCAATTCTTCATAATAATATAGGGTTATGATCAATCTTTCTTTTTCCGGTAATGCTTCAATGGTATCGGCCAAGATTATTTTTAATTCTTCTTTTAACAGCACATTTTCCGGTTCACTGCCTTCACCGTTGCCGGAAATTTCATTTAAAACAAAACCGCCTTCAATGGAGTTATCAAAATACACCAGATTAAAGGCATGGTTTTTGGACATAACTTTACGAACATCGCTCACATTAACACCCATAGCCGCTGCTACCTCTTCATCGGAAGGTGGCTCACCATTAATACTTTCATAGCTCTCATACACATCCGCAATGGCGTTGATTTTTTTTCGCAGGCTGGAAGGGGCCCAATCTTGTTCACGCATATAATCTAAAATTTCCCCGCGGATACGGCTAACCGCATAAGTTTCAAACTTTACCCCATGACGCAAATCGAACTTTTCCGTCGCGTCTATCAAACCTATGATACCGCAGTTAACCAGATCATCATATTCATTATAATTGTTATAGCGAGGCATCATACGCCGCACTATTTGCCTAACCAAAGGAGCATAATGTAATAATAAACGTTCTTTAGCTTCGGCGTCTTGCCCGCTTTTATATTGCTGCCACAATTTATCTAACTCGATATTATGCACAATTTCCACTAATGCCTGATTCTGCATTTTACCCCACCCTTATAACTCTCTTTAAACAACAAAAAGTTCATTGTAAAGAATCGAAATCAAGCTCGGTACGTATTATTTGTTGCTGCTTTTTAAGTAAATATTTAGCAACGATACTACGTAGTTTTTCCGAATAAGGCAAAAATTCTACACCAAGACGGTACAGGGCGCCCAAATACTCTATAGATTGAAACTGGCGGATAATACCAAATAATTCTATTTGTTCCAAATGATCCCGCGCATGGTCTAAAGTTATTTTAAGATGCAAGAAATCGCCAATATTATGTGGAACTATACTATTTAAAGAAACACCGGTTTCACTTAAATTATTGGTTAGAACCTCTTCCCAAGGTGTAATATCTTCATCTTCAAAATAGAAATCTGGAATAAGGGTATTGCCACTATAAGGACGAATAAGAGCAGATAAACCAATACTTAAACGAAAGGCGTTACGGCGTTGCTGCTTATGAGGTTCCGAAAGCGGTAGAAGTGAAATAAGGCGTAATGGTCCATGAAGGATAATTTCTTCTACCTGTACATCGAGGCAAAAGCGCCCGTTATCACGAAAGAAAAAAAACTTAACATGCTGTTCCAACTTTAAAATTATAGGTATGCCTCGATATAAAGGTACGGAAACTATTAATCGCTTATCTTCTGTTATATCTTCCAACAAAGTAGGGTAAAGAGTATCTCCGTCCAGGGAAATACCAATTTTTTCCCCTATTTTCAAAGACATTGAAATTTCGGGGTAAGATGTTTCTTTCTTTTTCATAAACTCTCTCCGTCTTTAAGCTTGATGGAGCCAGCGGGAAAACAATTGGGCCAGTTGCCCGGAAGGTTTTTTTTCCGTTGGCAGATCGATCAAGGTTTCGGCTATGGCGTATATATTTTTAACAATGGCGTTTTGGGGTTGGCTAATCAGCAATGGTTTTTGTTGCTTAATAGATTTACCCACCTCATTATCAAATAAAATACTACCCAAAGGTTCTATTTGCTTATCAAGATACTTTTTGGTGATATCTAAAAAACTGTTGGTGGCGTTTTCCGCCTCTTTTTGCGACATCGCCTTATTCATAACCAAGCGTATCTTAGGTGTATCGTTGTTTTGATTCAGAGTTTTCAGCAAAGCATAGGCATCGAGAATAGCTGTGGGTTCCGGAGTGGTAACTAAAATGATCTCGGTGGAAACGGCAGCCAAGCGCAGCACTGTTTCATTTACCCCTGCTCCGGTATCGCATAAAATGATATCTAAGGGCTCGTTAAAAAGCAAAACTTCATTGATGGTCTTAGTCAGTTGTTCTTCATTCATATTCAACAATTCGTCTATACCATTACCACCAGATATGAATTTTATACCTCCCTGCCATTCTTGCACAATTTCTTCCATGGTATGCTTATGACTTAACAAGTGACTAAGATTATAACGCGCCGGCATGCCCAGCATAACATCTACATTAGCCAAACCGAAATCCGCATCTATAACCAACACATGCAAACCTAACTGCTCGAGGGCTAAAGCCAAATTAACGGTAAGGAAAGATTTACCTACGCCGCCTTTGCCGCTGGTAATACTTACCACCTTAGACGTGGTTGGCGGCCTTTTCATAACCCTTTTTGCGCCGCTTTCCGCCTTCTTAACAATTTCTCTTAACGATTGCGCCTGATCGCTCATATTTAAAGCTCCAGCATTTGTTGGGCCAGCGACTCGCAATCGGCTATTTCCAGATCATCCGGAACATTCTGGCCGATAGTTACGTAGGCCAATGGCTTTTTAGCATAATTCACAGTATTTAGCACCATTCCATGATAACGAGTTTCATCCAATTTGGTAATTATTAGTTTAAAATCACCGGTAAAGGCATAAGTATCCACCACTTCTCGTATAGCGGTAAAACAGGTGGGCGCGGCAATGCAAAGGAATATCTCATCCGGCTTAGCACAAGAAATGATTTGACTGATATCTTCTTGATGCTGCGGGTCTCCTGGCCTTTTGCCGGCAGTATCTATGAAAATAAGATCACAGTCACTCATATCATTAAGCGATATTTCTACTTCGGGAATACGGTAAGCCAAGCCCAGTGGGATATCCAGAATATCTGCGTAAGTACGTAATTGTTCATGGGCGGCAATACGATAGGTGTCTGTATTTATTATACCAACCTTATTTTTATTATTTATAACAAAAGCCGAAGCCAATTTGACCAAGGAAGTAGTTTTACCCACACCTGTTGGCCCTAAAAACAGTATAACTTTTTGTTTATATTTTTTTGTGGCTATTGGCGCAGGTACGCCTAAATTATCTAAAACCAATTGATATATCACATCATAGGCTTTGGCATCTTTGCGCGCTTTTAAAACCGCTTCTGTTTCCCTGGCTAAAGAAAGCGCCAATTCCTCACGAACCTGATTTTCACATAGGGTAAAAACCAGCTTTTCTACCTCGGGCGAAAAATCGTAGGTGATATCGCGTTTTATATGATTGAATCTCGTGATAAAATCGCTCAATACATGATCCAAAGAATCGATGCGATCATCTATATTATGAAGTTTGGTAATGGTAGCCGGTGATAAGCTAACACTCTCTGGTACAGCATCCAAAACAGCGGCGCTGCTGGGCACGGTATTAAAACGCGGCTGCGGCGGCGGCATTATAGGTGCCGGAAGAGAATGCGCCTTTGCCTGAGCAGATTGCGGGAAGTAGGCAGGTTCAGTATTTTTTGCTGCACCCGTATAAGGCGCATAGGCTTCGCGGGCGACGCCACGCAGCGCTGCCGGAGCCTTACGTAGATTTTCTGAATATCTACGCGGCTCATACGCCACCATAACTTCCACCAATGGTTTGGCAAATAAACTAACCAAGCCCTTTTTGCGTATTTTACGGCTATTCAAAATAACAGCTGTAGAGCCAAGTTCTTTAACAATATCATCCATAGCCTGCTGCATATCTTTGGCTTCATATTTTTTTACCAGCATAGTATACCTCAATTCATCATACATGATCTAAAATTACCAAATCCCTATAAATGCACCACTCCTTCGGAAAAAACTTGTACGTTTTGCTCAATTTCATTATAAGAAAGTACTACCAAATCTGGAGATATTTGTTCGGCGATCTTACGAAATTGACGCCGTACTAAAGGCGAGGTCAAGATTAAGGGTATGCATCCCAAATTGCGGATACGTTCCACTAAAGCGCGCAAATTATCGAAGATGATATGTAGTTGTGCGGGTTCTAACGCTAAATAAGAGCCTTGCTCGGTTTGTTTGGTATGTTCTGCTATTAATTGTTCCAATGAAGCGTCGAGTGTAATAACATGCGCTGTATCATCTATAATAAAACGTTTGGAAATAGAGCGTTTAAGGGCTTGCCTTACATATTCGGTTAAAAGATCGGTATCGCGGGTTATATGTCCATAATCGGCCAAGCTTTCTATTATGGTAGCCATATCACGAATTGGTATATTCTCGCGTAGTAAATTGCCTAATACTTTTTGTATTTCGCCCAAAGAAAATGTTTTGGGCACAACCTCTTCTATTAAGGCGGGCTGGAAACGTTTTAAATTATCTAAAAGAGTTTGTACTTGCTGACGGTTTAAAAGCTCATGTGAATATTTTTTAATTATTTCGGTCAAATGAGTTGCGATGACCGAAGGGGGGTCGATGGTAGAATAGCCTAACAATTCGGCGTGTTCGCGTTCTTCTTTATCTATCCACAGAGCGGGCAGGCCAAATGTTGGCTCCACTGTTTCGATGCCATATATTTCTTCTTCCGGTTCACCTGTAGAAAGAGCTAATAAATGGTCGGCCATGATCTCGCCATTTGCCACTTCCACCCCTTTTATTTTTATAACATAACTGTTATTGCCCAGTTGAATATTATCACGTAAACGTATAGAAGGTACGATTATACCTAAATCTAAAGCGCATTGACGCCGTATCATAACTACCCGGTCTAAGAGATCGCCGCCCTGAGAAACATCTACCATCGGCACTATACCATAGCCAAACTCCAGCTCAATAGGGTCTACCTGCAATAATGAAGCAACATTTTCCGGTTTTCGTTTTTCCCGGGCTACTTGCTCGGCATGTTCTTCTTGAGGACGCTGCGCCTCTTTAGCGGCGCGGCGGCGGCTGGTCAAACCTGTGCCGATCAATACGATCGCCAGTGCCAGCAATATCGGCCAAGGTAACCCCGGAACCAGTGTCAGCGCCAATAACAGCGCTCCGGTCAGAATCAGTACTGTGGGCTGACCAAAAATCTGCCCTGCCGCTTCGGAACCGAAAGTTTCGTTATTACCGGAACGAGTAACAATAATTCCGGAAGCCGTAGAGACCATTAAAGCCGGCAACTGCTGTACCAAACCATCACCTACTGTGGCTAAAGTAAAAATGCGCACCACTTCGTAGGGAGTTTTATTCATTGTTAACATGCCGATGATCAAGCCGCCTACGATATTGATTAAGGTAATGATGATTGCGGCAATAGCGTCTCCTTTGATAAACTTGGCTGCCCCATCCATCGAACCATGAAAAT
>WRKD01000199.1 GCA_009778255.1 Bacillota bacterium | reverse complement strand
TTCGGATAAAGCGGGGGGGATTTGGGCCGGTACCGCCGGCGCGGGTGCTGCCTATATTGCGCCGTCGGGCCAGATCACACACTACTCTACGACTTCAACGCCCGCGCTTAAGAGCGATACGGTTACGGCTATCGCCATTGATAAAACGGGTGTTGCTTGGTTCTCTCAGGGCGGAAGCTCCGCCGATCAATCTACTCATCAGGGCTTCGCCTGCTTTGAGAATGGTGTATTCACCTTTATTAACCGAGATAATAGCGATCTCCCCAATAACCGCGTAAACGGATTAGACGTTGATAATCAGGGGAATGTATGGCTGGCTACCACCTACAATAGTGGGAGCGCCGGCACATTTTTGGGCGGGACCGCCAAATACGATTCATCGGCGGATGCCTGGCAAAGCTGGACGCAAGCTGACGGGCTGCCCACCGCCTCCACCTGGTCAGTTAAGGCGGACAATCGGGGCGGCGCTTGGGTGACGACCTATCGCAGCGGTGCTTATGACGACAACCCGCCCGATATTAGCTATGTTTATATCAACCCGGCGGGCAACGTTAATGCTTATGATATGCCAAAAGAAACCACCACGACCCATTGGTCTTATTCGGCCGACATAGATTCAAATGGGGGGGTATACATAGTACGTTTTTCCGGTACCAGCGACAATGTAAAAGGCAGGCTGGATTATATTGCGCCCGGCAGTGGCGTAGTAAGTAAAAGCTATAGCGCCACCGAATTACTGCCGGCTGCAGACTTACAGGATATCTTGGACGCCAATGCCTACGGGCTGGTAAAAGTCTTTGTGGATGCGGCGGACAATTTATGGCTTTCCACGGATTTTTCCGGTGTATACCGTTTTACCACGGCGAACGGTCTTGTTGACACCGCAAGCATGGTTCATTACTCTTCCGCCACGGGTTGCTGGCCGGCCGGGCCTTTCGACAGCGTGTGGTCTATACATATATCGCCGGATGGTCAAGCTGTATTTGGCAGCAACGGCGGCGTGGCCTGGACAATAGTAGAATTAAAACCACCCGACTTGGACTATGTAGGCGACGCCACTCCTACCACCGCTCAGCTTACCATTAGCGGCGCAGTGGAAAAACCCGGCTATTTTACTCTAGCCGGATTGCAAGCCTATACGGAGCTGGTGCAAACTAAAAACTATACCTGGTTGAACAATGCAGGAAATACCGGCACAACAGCAGCCACCGGCATATATCTTGAGGATTTGCTGAAAAACGTGATGACGCTTGATCCCCGTACCGTAAGCATTACACTGACCGCTTCTGATAACAGTGTATATACCGTTCAACTCAATGACCAACTTTTAGGAGCTTCTTGGCTAGACGGCGCCGGAAATAAACTGATGCTGGCCTGGCTATTGGATGGAAATCCCCCCTCCAGGCTGCCTTTGCAGCTTATGGTGGGTCAGACCGGCCCCGATCATGTAAACCGCGCTTTGTGGCTGGGCGGCGTGATCGCTATTACGGTAAATGCGGGTGCAACGCAGCAAGAAACCTCTGTATTGGATCCGCCTTTCACCATCAAGCAAGGGGGCAAAAGCGACATAACCTGGGTTATCGGCGGCAGTGGCAATTCAATTAAAAATCTGCCAAACAACGCCGGCAAAGAAGAAAAGATGTATAAGGTAAACGGGCAAAACATAAACGTGCGTGGCGCGGCTTTAAGCAGCATATTAACAGCATCCGGCATTGACGGTGATAATGTTTTACTAACCATCTCTACCACCGATAATAGTTTTAAACAGCAAGATATAAAACTGGCCGATATTTCGGCAAATGAGTATTTTCTGGCTTACGATATATTTAACGCGGTAAACGGCGAGTGGGATAAAATAGCAGATGTCGACAAAGCAAATATCCAGGCTTCTTTACGTATTTACCGTAAAATCAGCGCTAGCACAGGGGAAGAAATTAAATATATCAGCGGATTAACCATCAGTATTGTCAATACTGTTAACCCGGATATTATACCTAATTCTGACCATATTGGTGATGCAACATCAACAACAGCCCAGTTATCAATTGCCGGAGCGGTGGAAAAACCCGGCTATTTTACCATAAATGGCCTCAAAACATGGCCCGGACTTACAAGACGTACCAGAACATATTCCTCGCTGAATAGTGCCGGAACTAAAGCCAGCAGGACCATGACCGGTATTTATCTGGAAGATTTGCTAACAAATGTTCTCAAACTAAAATCTAATGCAAAAAGCATCACCGTTACAGCCAGCGATGGTTATTACTTTGAATTCAACTTAGACTCCAATGTTTCCAAAATGGATGCTTACACAAATTATGCAGGAAACTTTCAGGCTGAAGTTCCGGGGGTGTATTATACTGATAAAGATGGCAATAAACTGATGCTGGCTTGGGAAGAAAATGGCAGCGCTCTTTCTTCCTTACGCTTGGTGGTCGGACAAATAAATCCCGATCATATCAATAACCCCATGTGGGTAAACAATATTAATAGTATTACAGTTAATACCCAAGCAGTAGGCAAACTAGATACACCAATCACAACAAGCTCCTTAGAAACAGCCGCTTCTTTAATACTCAAGGCTACCATTACAACAACAAATAATGTAGTGACCGCCAGTAATACGGCTAAAGAAGTTTCGCAAGCCCTAGCCAGTATCAATGCTGTAAGCGCCAGCCAAGAAACAAAGAGCAAAACGCTTATTATCGACGCTACCACCGAAGAAGAAACTACTAAAACCAAGTATTCCCTACCCAGCGAAGCCTTACAAGCCTTGAGTGCTAATGAGCAAACAGAATTAGAGCTTCTTACAGACCAGGGTAGCCTTTTTTTCAGCGCCGAGCTACTTAAATATTTGAATAGCGATAATAAAGAAACTCTGGTTATTGAAATAGAAACTATAGACCCCTTAGAAAACGACTATTTAGCGGCAACAGCTATTACCATAAACTTGGGAAATAAAGTGATCCATAGCTTAAACAATATGCTTTTAAAGGCAAATACACCATTTATACCGGAAGCTTCCCTAAAAAAGGAAGGAATAGTTCTTTACCGATTAGACAATAATGAAGAAAAAACCTTGATTAAGCTATCTGCCTATGATCAAAAAAGCAACAGTATGCGCCATGGCTTATGGCATCTTAGTACTTATGTTATTGGTTATAGCCCTGTAACCTTCCCGGATATTCATGGTCATTGGGGAAAAAGCTATATAGAATTCCTGGCTGCCCGCCATATAGTAAATGGCCGTACTGAAGATATTTTTGATCCAGATGGCAAAATTACCCGCGCCGAGTTTGTAAAAATGCTGGCGGAAACGGTAGATTTTCTCGACATGTCGAGCTCAGTTCCGGCAGGTTTCAGTGATGTACCAAAGAGCGCCTGGTATGCTGGTTATATTAACTGGGCTGCCGCTTTAGGAATAGTGCAAGGCAACACTGATGGAACCTTCCGGCCCAACAATATGATCAACCGGGAACAGATGGCTGCAATGACCGAGCGCTTTATCCGCTCTTTAAAATTCAATATCAAGGCTACGGAAAAGGCTATAGATTTTACGGATCAGCAGCAAATAAGCTCCTATGCAATAAATGCTATTCGAGCCATGCAACAATATGCTATATTAGCCGGAAACCCCGACGGTTCTTTCAAACCACAAAGCCCCACCAGCCGTAGTGAAGCAGCCAAGGTAATAACAACACTTATCGAAGCAATACTAAAATAATTATTCTATTGTTAATAACAACCGCCCAACAAATACCGCAAAATCAAGATATCTTATGGAGGGTGATATATGAAAACTTTAAAATATGGGCTTTACCTTATGTTTGTAACCATGTTGCTATTTACTGCCACCACGGCTTTTGCGGCAGATGAAACATTAACCATCAGTGGCGATGGCATAAATAAAACAATTACCTATAGCCGTAGCGATTTAGAGGCTCTTAAAACAATAATGGCACAACACACCTATTCGCTTGCCAACAACTTCCCCACTGAAAAAACCGAATACGCTGCCGGTATACCCCTATTATACCTCCTACAACAGGCGGAAATAAAAGAAGCGGCACAGCTGATTGCTTTTACCGCATCCGATGGTTACAAGCGTATTTTCACCATAGAGGAATTACTGTATACGCCCCGCTATTATTTCCCAAGTACAGGTGAAAAGCAACCTGTTCCGGTTATGGTCTGCCTACGAAACAGTGCGGATAATTTTAAAAGCCTCGAACCTATGGAGTTCAAACTTATTCTGGGGCAACGCTCCATAGGTGAACAAACTAACCCTTGGTTGGTAAAAAATCTGTCCCTTATCGAAGTAAGCTGCGAGAAGCCCGAAAAATGGGCGCAGGTCACTTTTAATAGGGTTTCCGGCCCTCAGGGGGTCACACTGCAATTGCTGCATGAAAATATCGATTCTGTAAAGATATACTATACCACAGATGGTTCAAATCCCACGGTAGAAAGCAAGATGTATAATATCAGCGCCAGCTATTATCAGCCGCAGCTCAACCAGCCTTTGGTGATAGATAAAACCACCGTGGTCAAGGCAGTTGCTATCGGCGCAGGCCGGGAAGATAGCCAGCTTGCTTCCCTAACCGTATCTTTCGGTGAAGCTATGTTCAGCGATTTAGCCGACTATGAATGGGCAAAGCCGGCTATAGAAACGCTGGCCGACAAAGGCATTATCGCCGGTATGGGCAATAATCGCTTCGAGCCTTCCGCTAGCCTTAGCCGAGCTATGTTTGTTACCATGCTGGGCCGCGCCATAAATGATACAGGCAATGCATATGTTAACGGCAAAAAGGATAGCTTTTCAGATATAGATTTTAACTCCTGGTATGGCCCATATATTCAATGGGCTGTAGATAAAAATATAGTTAGCGGGTATCCGGATGGATTGTTTATGCCCCATAAAGCTTTAACTTTGGAAGAAATGATAGTAATGGCAGTACGGGCCGGAAAAACATCATCGGCAAGCTTGGCAGAAAACGGTATCAGTGCATTATCAATAAGCGGTATAAGTACTTGGGCTTTACCTTATATTTCTTTTGCGCTAAATAATAATATGTTAGCCAATGAACATTTGCTTCAAAAAAACACTAACGGCTATCAAATTGAAGGGAAAAAGGCTGCCAGCAGGGCTGAGGCGGCTTTTGTATTAAATCAGTTGCTTTTACTCATAAAACCACAGCATTCCGCGTTTGGGGTCGGTGAGTAAAATACCATCGTTAAAAAATGCGAACTCCGTTAACAAGCTATTTGGTAAAATAGCCGTTTCTGCCGACTGTTTTGTAGCGATGATGTCAAACTCGAATTGTGGAGTTGCTTCGCCAATCAAGGTGATAGAATCTTTTGCCAAGCCATCTACCGCCTCCATGCGACGCAAAACATTATAATCCCATATATACAGATACCCGCTGGCATAACGCAACCGCTGCGGCATAAAGAACAAAGGGGCAACGCCGTCGATAATGGCTTGCTCATTTTTTATTCCGGCAAAATAGCTTAAAGAACCCTTGTAGTATAGTAAAATAACATTTTCTTGAGCATTGGCAATATAAACCCGTTCTTCTTCATCAAGAGTTAGCGCCCAACTGCCGCGAGGTAATTCACAGAGGGTGTTGATATTATAGCTTTCGGATAAATACATGCTTTTTAAATAAACTTTATTAATGCCTTCATTACGTTCAATAAAGTAAAGTACTTCCTCGGTAATTACAAAATCCTCCACAGCAGAATAATAAGCGTCTGCCCTATATATAAGCTCTACGCCACTTTCATCAATACACACGATGCCATAATTCACGCCATCGTCATCCTCCCAAATATGGGTAAGTATGTAAATTTTAGCGCCACCACAGCGCACTATACGCGGGCTATAAAAAGACGGTTGTATATCTATGCATTTTACCATGTTATTAGAAATTTTACGTAGAAATCCGCTATCCACAAAATAAATATCGCCATCCTGGGAAATATCGATGCTTTCCGTTGAGATAAACTCAGCTTTCCCTAATACTCCATCCCTTAATTCACGACTTGCAGTTCCGGCAAACAATTCCAGCATATGTCCTGGTTGATATATCTGCCTAATATCTATCAGGCCAGTTAATTGTTTCACAACATCAACTTTAAGAAGTATCTTCTTATTTCTGTATTGCCCTAGTAGCTCTGTTTCTCCCAAATTTAGGCCTACAATACGATTCCCATCTATGCGCGCGATATTATTGGTAGTGAATGACCAGCGGATACTGAGCGGATCTAATAAAATGCTCGTGCCATCAGCCATTTTTTTCTCCAGCTTTAGTTCTGTCGATTGCTGTAAACTCATTCTTATTAAAATTGGTTCTATACTGAAGGAAGCCTGATTTTCTCTAACATATAAATAACAGCCGCCACCCAAGCTTACTAAAGAAGCAAGAATACAAATAGCCAATATAATGAAGGCAAATTTGCGCAAGAAAAGTGTCTTGACCATTTTGCTTTTTGAGCCTTTGATTTTTTGCAGATCGGCCAATAAAGCCCGCGCATCTTCATAACGGTCTTGGGGGTTTGTTTTTAGGCATTTTTGAATTATTTTATAAAAATCCCCAGATACATAGTTCTTGAGTAAATGAAAATTTTGAGTATCCGGCAATTGCCTAACCGCTAATTCAAAAAGCATTACACCCAAACTATAAATATCAGTGCGCGCATCGGGCTGCCAGTGAAAACGTTCTTCCGGTAAAGTACCAAACCGGCTTTCCAACAAGGCTAAATTAGATTCAGACATGGCATATTTCAAACGCTCCGGCGCAGCATATTTATAGGTAACGCCAATAGCCCCATCGCCTTCTCCTAACTGTTTTGATACGCCGAAATCTATTAAAACTAAGCGGTTATCATAGGTTACCATAACATTCGAAGGTTTTAGATCATAATGATAGATAGGGTTGGGCTTTATATTATGCAAATATGCTAAAACCTGAGCCATTTGCTCTGCCCAATCTAAAACTAATGCTTGATTAATAGTAGTATTACCAGCTAGAACTGCATCTAAAGAAAATCCTTCTATATAGCTTTCCACCAAATAAACACCGCTAGTATCATAAAAAATATCTACAATTTGAGGCAAGCTTATATGATTAAGTTGTTTAAGTATATTTTCTTCTTTTGCTAAAGCAGCATTATGGTGAGAAATATATTTTATAATCCAACGATTACCCAGTTTAGCATTTCTGGCTACAAACACCCTGCTCATGCCGGCTCCAGTGAGTTCTTCTTCTAAAATATAGCGTCCTTCCAGCGCATAAGCATCAAAGCCGGTAAAATCCGTTGTCTTTTCTTCATCTTGCAAGGGCATTTTGTTATGAAAGGTATTTTGCAACAATTCGGTTCTTGCGGCATCAAGTATGTCGGTTGTTAATTGTGTAGCATTATTGATCCCCAGTTCAGTCTGCTCCTCGGCTGCTGCTTTAGCAAAGCTATGCCGTACAGCTTCTCCCTTAGGCAAAGCCATACCAGATTTTATTGTGTTACCCTGAATTGAGGCAGCGGTAAAAGTTTCCAAAAACTCCGTTTCCGCTTGCAAAAAAGTACGGTAAACCACGCTGCGCTTACGTGAGATCAGTAAATAGAACAAAACGCATAGAGCTATTATCAAGCAGATAAGTGCTAATAAGAATAGCAGCGTATCGGGGTACAATTTTTCACCGCCTTACCATATTTTCATAAACATTCTATATAGAATTATAGCCGCGTTGCCGCGGGTCATCGTTGCGTTGGGCTCAAATCTGCCGTCTACTCGTTTTACTACTAAATTTACCTGAGTAGCTAAAGCAATATCCGCTTCCCCCCACGCCGGCAATTCACTGCGATCACTGTAAACAGACAACTGGTGTTCTAAATCAAGTGCATCTTTATAATTCATCTCTATACGTAATGTACGTGCACATATTGCTACGATCTGATCTTTTTTGATAATTGCTTGTGGGGCAAAGGCACTGGCGCTAACGCCGTTGATAATACCATATCGTTTGGCGCTGCCCACTGCCCCAAAAAACCAATCGGCTTTTCTTACATCACTAAAACCTCCATCGGCATTTGCATCCAGTTTAAAAAGTGTACGCACTATTAAGGCAGCAATCTCTGCCCGGTTAATAGCTGCATCCGGCGAGAAGGTAGCTGTAGTACTGCCATTGATAATGCCTTTGGCAGCCAGTATGCGAATGGCCTTCTGCATCTCTTGCGATTTAGTGAAAATATCTGAGAAATCTTTCTGATTCTCTTTAACAAAATACAGATCAGTATCTTTTATTTTTGCCTCTAGCATAGCAGAAATAGGATTGTACTTTCCGCCTACAGCATGGCCGTTAGAGTTCACTATAGCTTGATAGTTATGATCGCCGGCTAGGGGCGGCATAGACAACTTAACATTTTCCACAAGCATTTTATTAAATGTAATACTATAAGCCTTGTTAGCGCTTAGCCTGGCCAACTTATTGATCTGCGCACCCGGTTTACCTCCTATAGCTATATTCACCTTGGGAATAAATTGCCTTGAAGAAAGAGCCGGTAGCGTCTTTAAAGACATGGCCGAAGCATGATTCGGCGATATCTGCGAAAAAAATGGAAAAAAATACTTGGCAGACAAAGCATTGCCAGATACTGCCTCTTCTTGTACGTTTATGGTAATAAGCAACGGCTTATCCATAAGGTTTGCTTTAAGCGCTTGCCGGGAAAACGATATTTGATAATCTGGTGTTTGTACCCGCAACTGATCAACTGCTATATTAGCCATAGATGTGCCAATATTTATGCTTAAATTCTCCGTAGCCGCTGTTTTAAGTATAATTGTGTTCTGTATATCCCGCATAACATTAACCCCTGCGGCAGCCAATGCCTGAACAGCGGCGTTTTTAAGCTCATTAGCGCTTATTTGCAAATTACTAATATCACTTAGGTCAATATTAATAGCAGCGTCATCGAAAGTTAAAGACGCTGCTTGAGCTATGGCTTCCTCGGCAAATAGAGTTAGCAAATCTATGCCGCTGGCGCTGGCTTTTTGTTCGTTTGTTAAGCCAGACGCCACTGTTTTAATAGCTGCCAGGGCTAAAGCAGGATCGCTGATATCTGACAATAAGGGGGCAGGAAAATTAATAGTCAAGCCGCTATCTTCAATATCGTAGATATATGAATCGGCAGCTGAAGAAGATTGCTGGGCTACTTGTTCTAACCCTGGCAACATTATTCCTTCCATTATCTTTTTGGCCTTTTCATTAAAAAAATCCCATTCCCATAAAACACCATCGGCGGTTAAAACCACGGGTACGGAACCAGCTATATCTATATTTACTGCCTGCACATTTTCCATTATCTTTTGCGGGCTATTACCTATCCATCTGCCCCAAGCCCATAGGCTGCCATCACTTGTAACTGCTAAACTTTTACCTTCACCGGCAGCAGCGCCAAGCACATTATCCATTATCTTTACAGGCGCTTCTTTACTATCAATAGTACCATCTCCAATTTGCCCCATAGTATTTAAACCATAAGCCCATAAACTGCCATTACTTTTAACAATTAAAGTATGCCCGCCTCCAAAACCATAGCCGCTAGCTACAGAAAGTACATCATCGGCAATTTTCAGCGGAGCTATTATATTATTTTCGCTAAGCAAATTTTCTGTATTGTTTTTCCAGTTCCATAAACTACCGTCGTTTTTTATAGCGAATTCCTCAATTTTTCCAGTATAAACAGACCGTACATCTTCCATAATCTTTTGCGGGCTAAGCCCGGTTCTTCCTCCCCATGCCCACAAACTACCGTCTTGTGTAACAGCTAAACTATGTTTTTCTCCGGCAGCAGCGGAAATAACCTGTTCCATTATCTTTACAGGAATATCTCGATAAGCGGTTGTTTTATCACCTAATTGCCCACTGTCATTATTTCCAAAACCCCAAAGACTGCCATCTGCTTTGATTAGCAAAACATACCCTTCCCCTAAAGTCATAGCAGCCACATTATCTATAATTTTATATGGAGATATTTCACTGCCATCCTTTAATGAACGCCACTGCCACAATTCACCATCTTCCTTTATTGCCAGCCCTAAGCCAAATGTTGAACCAAACACTTCTTCTTTAGCCCAAACCGGCGTATTGGAGCATAGTATCTGCACTACTATAAAGGCTAAGGTGTACAAATATATACATGTTTTTCTATTCTTCATCACTATACTCCTTATTTTTGCGCAATACAGACAACCCAGTTTATAACATCATTTCCCCGTCTTTCCTCTTGTTCAACCATGGTAATAGCATTAAAACCATTACGTTTCAAAACCATATGTAGAGTTTCTCTGGTATATAATTGATAAAACCTCTTCCCCAATCCTTCCTGTGTATCGATCAAAGATATTCCTTGCCCCTTCTTTACCATTACAAACAATAATCCTCCTGGCCGCAAAACGCGCTTAGTCTCACATAAGGCCAAGTCAACAGTAAAGCCAGCGCCAATTATTGGCATATGCAAAAGTGAAGCATTCATGCGAATAACATCAAAATACCGGTTCTCTATCGGCAGAGCACACATATTGGCAAACAGAAATGAATGCGGGGGAATTAAGCCTTTTGTCGCTTTTTCTTGTAACAGCTCAATAAAACCAGCAGAGTTGTCAATACCCAAAGCATTAATCCCTAAGTAAGACGCATATTCTAAAGCCCGGCCATCTCCTACGCCAATTTCTAACAATGATATTTCCTTGGGCTCTTTATTTAGAATTTCCTTAATTTTACTAACTAACAGCTCCCATAATAAAGAATCGATTTTACTCATGTCTGGCCGAGCAAGTTTGGCATACATTCTGCTGCTTTTGCTGTATTGCTCTGCTGTATACTCTTCTATTTTTTTTGCAAGCATATTCATTTCCATCTGCACAGGATATATATCCCCGCAATATGCTGTTTCAATATGGCGAAGATAGTGGAATTCTTCTACAATTTCTTCAATTTTTGCCTTCGTTTTGCGCTTGCGATGATCATAAACTGTACTGGCGCATAAGGTAACCGGTTTTCCATTAATCACTTTCTGGCGTGAATTTTCATATACAACCCCAAAAAACGCATATTCCTTGGGTGCAAGATGAAGAAATACCGCTTCGTTTTGCTCGGCTAATAAGCCGGAAGTTATTTCACTTAAGGAACGGACAACATAAAAAGAAGTAAACCAATCAATATTCAACCCGCCTTGAAGCATTTCAAAAATCCTACAACCTTTGGCAAAAAGTAATCCGGCTTTTTTTATTGAATCGATACACTCGCCAGATAGTTTATAGATATTAGCCGCGCCCATTTTAGGCCCATGCCAAGATATACTTAGCCTGCCACTGTTTAAATGCTTCTTTAAATCTTCAAACAAATCTGTTGCTAGCAAATCCTGCAAATCTTTATAAGACAAATCGTTGCCGTGATAGCCATTTTTGGGAATTATTTCTACAAATATTTCATATTCATCCAATAAAGCTGTTAAAAAAAGTAAATCGAAATACGACTCTATATAATCATCTGTCATCCAAACCAATTTTTTCTTTTCAATGATCAACTGAATAAAATCATCCCAATCAAAAATAGAGATTTGTGTTTTATTATATAGCGTTGTTAATGATTCTAAGTAGGTTTTTGCGGCAGTTTTACTATCTAACCCAGTATACTCTGCCATTTTAATTCCCTCATTGGCATATGAGGAAGCGGCGGCAGGCGCGCCTTTTAAATCTAGCCCAGATAATCCGCTTACTATACTGTACAATAATAATTCTTTGGCAGAAAGCTTATATTCCCGCAATTGATTTATAACCAATGGCAAATATTTCGCTGCCAGCGCATTAAACATGTTGGCCGTATGTATCTCTTTGTCTACATCACCTGTTAAAGTATACGCTATAACTCTTCTAATAACATCAACAAATTCTTGATTAGCAATTTTATCTGCGGAATCATTGTACGCTAATAGATAAAGAACATTTTCGTATGCCATATCAGTTGCCTTATCTTGATCATAGCCTAAATTCATATTCTTAATAATATCATTAATCATGCCCACAACCCATTCGCGAAAACTTATATCACGAAAAAAAAGAATTTCTTCATTTTTGAGTTTTTGGCTAACAAAAAATGTTTCCGGCACAAAAGACTCTCTTGAAATTATTTCATTAACGCAAACATCGCCATAAGAACATATAAATGAAGAATAATTGGCTATTAAATATTCATCATTCAACTTAAACATGGTATGTTTTCCTTTCGCAACATCTTTTAACAATTCACCTCAATGGTTTTTTGGCAAGCATCATAATGATAGAAAATTTTTTTATACAAAATAATATCATCAAGCTCTAGTTCTAATATATTAACTAATTTTTCGCAATTAATATCCGGGTCAAATATAATCACCAGCTCATCTGCTGGTATTTTAACTATGCAGGCAATACGCCGACACCAATCTATAAGTTTTACGGCTTTTAAAGTATCGTTTAATGGTTTAATAACCGCCATAGCAAAACCCATAAACTTGATCTGGTATAAAAACTCAACTATTGCATGTTTATCTTCAGATTTTTCTGCATATGAAGCTAAAACATGTTCTGCATTTCCTTTTTTTTCGTCGGGAAGCAATGAAATAAACCGCTTAACGCCAAAAATATTATAGTCTCTTTGATACTTATCATCACAGTAAATCTGTTTTAAAAATACTCTTGCTTCTACTAGCTCATTAAATTTCCGAATACTAAGAAGAGAATCATCAACCGCAATCATATCTGCTGCTGCTAATAAAAACAGCATATCAATAAGTTCATTTTTAAGTAAATCGCTTAAACCGGCGCTAAATGAAAACATTTTTTTTATTGTACACATCTTCTCGTATATATATTTATCGCTTGCTTCTGCCGCAACTTGATTAATTATCTGATGATTTCCTACAATGACACGCATAACGTATATTATTTCAGCAGTTGACAATAAAATTTCTTGTGAAGAAAGATTATTATCTGTTATACCTAAATCTAAATAATTTTTTTCTGTAAGCGGAATACCTTTTTCTTCATGATCTTTAATATCTTCCATAATGCCAATATCATGCAAAAAACTTCCTGCTCTTAAGATGAACTGCGCTGTTTTTGATAATGAAGCATGTACCTCTTGAAAATACTCATATATATATTTAACATCAAAATCCCATGTATATGCTTGGGGTGGTGCCCCTTTGACAAAATTATCCGCTGTTAACTGACATACATATATAATATGCGCATCCCAACCTATCCTTTTATACGAATTTATACCGCCTCTGTTAACTTCCTGAACCGCCGATATATAGTTATTCATTTCCGCTAACAAGGTTGATGCGCCTATATGCAAACATTTACTGATCCAAAGTAAATGGGCAAAATCATCCTCAAAGAATAAACTACCAAAGCTATCTTGATAATTCAAGAACTCAGTAGCTTCATTTTTATTAATAAACTTAGTGTCAAAAAAATAGGGGTCACTTGATTGGCCAAGAGCAATATCTCGGGCATATTTTTCAAAACAAACTTTGGCAGGGAAGTATTTTGTTCCCAACCTGCGTAAAAAATCGGCTAACATTTTTACCTCATTTTCTAAAGAGCGCCTCGATTTACTCCGAATTGCCAGATTCGCTAGCAAATTTTTTTGCCTGGCAAGGCGGAGGAGCTGATGCGTAGCCTAAAGCTATGTGAAGCTACGACAACGCAGACTAGACTGAAAAAAGGGCAGCGAAGATGGTGATGAGCGAGTATTTAGTGGCACCCTATAATTCACTTGATTTCATATGGAATAGTTGAAGGCGCATTCCATAGGCAATCAAAATACTCCGCCATAGAATTAAAAATATTCTGGCTATTAACATCATTAAACTTTGGTTTAATGATGAACTGCTTCAAGTTATTTCCTTCACAGCCGAGTTGGTAAAAACAGAAATATGCTTTACGGTTATCAATTATCGCTAGTCTAAACACCGGCATTTGATCGTATAACTTTATTTCAAATCGATTTAAAGCCTCCGGATAATCCTTACTTAATCTTTCGATTATTTTATTCATAGACAAAATCGATTTTTTAATTTTATCACCCACATGATCGGCATTTTGGCTGCCTGCCAAACTAAGTTTTTTTGCGGCAAGGGAATCTGGGTTTAACAATAAAAATTTAATGAAGCCTGTATTTAAGGAGCAAATTTTTCTTATTGTTTTTTCAAGTTCATCCGCTTTGTCTGCCCATTTACCGGCGGCAATTCCCACAAAACAGATGCTGCTATTGGCACTTTTCATATATGCAGAAGTAGAACCGTCTCCTTTTAAAGAAGAAGCCAGAATTCTCGTAATCCCCAAGGATTTGCATCTTATGACATATATAAGTATATAAACAAAAGCTCCAATCCATAAAGCAACAAGCAAAACCAGCCACCAGGTGATTATTTGACCTGTAGTATTCGTTTGGATCAACCATAGTATTATTCCAGAAATAAGAGAAGCTAGCCCGGCGGCGACGCTGTCTTTTATTGTATTAGAGATTTTAATCACTTCCTTTTCTTATTCATATAAACTTCTTACCGCCGCGCTTGTTTGAGGCATTGATTTGCGATGGCTCCGGCGGCAGTTTGCGAGCCTTTTCTACCAAGCGTTCCCGATGCTTGCTATCCTTCTTTACACTTTTTGCCGAATAGTACCTTACGGGCAAATTTCATAAATTAAAAAACAAGAATTTGCGCGAGGTGCATTATTATTATTCGTTTCGCTTCACTAAAAAACCTACATTTCTGTTATCCTGAATCCTGAATCCTTTAGGCTGAAAGCCGCGTTAGTCTCTCACTACAGATAAGCCGCCGGAATAACCATATCCCTCCCTTGCAGTGCCAGGAGCTTATTGTACATACATACTACACCGCCTTCACCACGCTTTACACCGGGGATTTTTTCTAATAGCCCAAAAGCTTGAGTGTCTCTTTTGCTGGGGTTTGCGGTTTTTTTAAAATCCTTATATACTGTACGCCTGACAATTGAAGCAGCGCCATCGGCGCCCACAAGATATTTTGCCTCAATGGTGCGGGATTCTCCGTTTTGCGTATAAGTAACTTGGTATCCCTCTTCTTGGGGCGTAATATTTGTACAAACAGCGTCACTGTGAACTTCAACATGATCCGGAATTTTGCTGATAAGCCATAAATCGAATTTATGGCGATCCAGATTTATGTAATGGCGCTGGTAATGGCGGATGAGGTTTTGCTTTACATCGATAGTGCGTACGCTAAAAATCTGCGGGTTGACTAAAATGTCTTTGGGCAGCGTTATGTTAAATCGGGAAAGCGATCTTTGCGCGTCGGGAGCTAAAAGGCCGCCGCAAGGCTTGCAAAAACCGCTCTTTCCCTGCGGCGCCTTTTTATCTATGGCTATTACGCGATACTTTTCGTTAAGATGCCGAACGAAAAACGCTCCGGCAGGGCCAAGCCCAATGACAGCAATATCATACATAAAATGTTCCTATCTCGCTCATGGGTTTTTTATAGCATGCTCTACCCATTAGGGCGATTGCCATCGTCTCCTACTTTGAATACCAATCTCTCTATTTTCGCATTATTATTGCCCGCTCCTTAAAACCAAGACTTTCCCAAAACTTTCGTCCTCATATTACATGAATTTTACCGCCGTTCCGTAAACCATTACTTCACTGGCTGTATCCATAATGTTGGAAGTCGCATAACGAACAGCAACGATGGCATCTGCCCCCATGTTTTCCGCTTCCTTTACCATGCGTTCAGTCGCAATGCCGCGCGCCTCTTTCAGCAAATCGGTGTAATCTTTGATCTCGCCGCCTACAAAGGTTCTACCAATTGCTTTAAAATCCTTAGCAATATTCTTAGTTTGCACTACATTACCTATGACCAGACCCAAATGTTCTAATTCCTTTCCTGTTATATACTCTGTTGTCGATAGCTTCATTTTGTTTTCCTCCTCTAATTTTTTCATTATTTTTCCCCTATCAGCCACTGCGGCAGATAAATGTTTTTAATGCCGTCATAGTCTGTCAAAGGAGTTTGATCCATAGAGAGAACGATTTTTCCGTAGTTATCGTCAATAGCACGCAATGCCCGGAGTTCACGCTCCCTGGTCTCTTCCGCTAGCATGGTGGCTGTTGCCTGGTAGTAGACGGTTTTATACGGCTTGAAGGCGTACCCAATCGTTTGTGGCACAGTACAGGAGCAAAGTACCAGTGCAAACAGGCATGCCAATAATAATAACATTGGCAAAAACAGTACGAAAATCATCTTATTTTTTGGCGCTTACCTATCAAAATCCGGCATTTTCATAGATATTGCTCGTTTTGAGCGCCTTTGATCCGGGATAGTTCCAGCACCAATTCTTCCGCAAGATACCCGTCGCTGCGGCAGTGCATATCGGAAATACCACCGCTGATTTCCTTATACAGGTTTGATTTATAATAAATATCGAAAGCCTCACGAAGCGAAACCCCCGCAAGTTCCGCGTACGCTTTAATGACATTATTACATTTATGCCCAATTAAGGTGCGGTTGGCAATCATTATAAAGCCTCCGATTCTCTAAATTTCAAGTACTCATCTAACAGCGCTTGGGACTTGAAACAATACTGTATATTCGAGGGTTTTGATTTCGCGCGGTAGTTTGTCATCGGAATTTGGCAAAAACATATATTCTGAAACAAAGGCTTGCCCATGTTCGCGACAAAAGCGTTGCGCCCAGCTTATTGCCTGTTCTTTTAGGGGCGTAAGATAAAAGCCCTTGCCAAAATCCGTTCGTAAACGTGAAAAAGACAGATTCGGCTGATTAATGACCGCATATGATCCATGATATAAAATCACGACAGAACCCCCTGCTTTAGCATAAGCTCTTTTAGCTCACGGATTATATAGTCTTTGCCCTGCGTATGCAGGACATCATAATAAGGCAAAATATAATCGTCCAATATGGAGCTGTTAATAGTGAGAAGCTTATATATCTCATCGCCGGCTATCTCCAGCTCATCCGCCAACACCTCAATACAAAACACCGCAAAAAAAGACTGTTCGGCGGTCATCTCTCGTTGCTTATCCATATTATTCTTCCTCGCTGTAACCCCTAAAATCCCTTACCCGGCTTATTGCCGGTTGTTTCAGTATAAACTCGAGTATCGGCATTGCAAAAGATCACTTTATTCTTCCTAACAGATAATATTATAATGTGTTTTATTAATAAACTCAAGCATTTTCCATATGTAACTTACAGGGTCGGAGGAAGCGCGCCTAAAACGCGGTGAGTGCGAAGCAGGGCAGCTCACGCTCGACGTGTTCAAGGCGTGGCTCGGGAATAAACGGTAGACGAAAAACAGCCGCCGAGGGTGCGAACCCCATGGCGGCTGTTGTAATCAGTTCTGTTTCTTTTTCTGCTTGAGTTCGGTCAGTCTTGCCCAACCCGAAGCTGCTCCCTGTTTTGTCTTTTC